>DAHWEX010000042.1 GCA_027326205.1 Actinomycetota bacterium | reverse complement strand
TTCTGGACAACCTGTCGGCGAACAAGACCCCGGCGATTCGGTGCGGGCGGCCTCGATGAGCCGTCCTTCCCGGTTCCCGGGTACCCGAAGAACGCCGCGTTCGCCGGCGTGTCCGGGACGTCCCATTCCATCCCGTCGATGCTCATCAGCCGCCACCGCCCGAGGAACGCGCCCGCCGTGACCATGTCCGCTACCGGCCGCGCGACCTGCGAGAACAGCTCTTTCAGTGGCTCGGGGCCGAGCCACTGCCGGGCCTGGGTGGTCCCGCCCGACGTCGGCACGCCGCCCCAGGACTCCTCCCACCCGTCCCAGTCCGCGAACGTCCCGGCCAGCCGGGCCGCGACCTCCTCGTAGTCATCGGCCAACAGCGCCAGCGCCATGACCAGGTACGCAACGACCCTCGGCGGGAGCTTCCCGCCCCTGCGCCGCTCGCCCTTCCCCGTCGCCTCGACCGCATCGTCAATCGCGTCCGCCGGAACCCAGGGCGCCAGCACGCCCAGGGAAATCCGTTCGCCGGTCACCTCCCTCAGCGATAGCAGCGATAGCAGCCCGGAGAGGGCGTCGCGGGGATAGCGCTCCGCAGACAGGGTCATATGACTCATGCTGCCCGGACCGGCGGTCAGCATGATTGAGCCTGTGAACGAGAAAGATGCTCTGGCTCCGGCCAACCGCGAGATCGTAACCGCGGCCTTCGCCGCCTGGATGGACGGCTCCGGCTCGGTGACGGGCACCTTCGCCGACGACATGACATGGGAGATCACCGGCCACTCGGCCGATTCCCGGAAGTAAGCGTCCGCCCGCCAGTTCGTCGATGAGGTGCTGAGCCCGTTCGGCGCGCGCTTCAGCGCCGAGGACCCGTTCCGCCCGGTCGCCATTCCTGGAAGCCGGCCCGCCCTGGAGTCGGCGACGGTGAACACCCCGGGGGCTGCGCCGCGGTGTCGGTGCACACCGCTGGCTTTCTCACGGACGGGCACGGACCACGTCCTGCTGGCGGCTCGAGGACGCGGCTGATCTGCTGGTTGAGGGGGTCATCGCGGCCGTGGACGCGGTGGCTGTAGGCGGCCCGGTATCACCGCGCCTTCGCCGCCCGGGACCGCTAGCCGGGCCCGCCGCTGTTGTCCGGGGCGCCGCCCAGCAGTTCCCGCAGCCGGGCCAGCTCGGCGTGAAGCTGCCGGGTTTCTTCCTGCATGAGCAGGACCCGGCGGATGCCGGCCAGGTTGAGGCCGTCGGCGGTCAGCGCGCAGATCTCGGCCAGCCGGTCGATGTCGCGAGAGGAGTAGCGGCGGGTGCCGCCGGCGCTGCGGGCGGGGTCGATCAGCCCTTCCCGCTCGTAGATCCGCAGCGTCTGCGGGTGCAGCCCGGCTAGTTCGGCGGCCACCGAGATGCTGAACAGCCCCCGGTCCGCATCCGCCCACCCCGGGCTCACCACGGCCAGCCCCGCCTCCGGTAGCGCAGCACGAGCTCCGCCAAGAGCGCGAGCCGGAAATCCTCCTTATCCCGGGCACCCAGCCGGGATCCCGGGCCAGGGCCGCCCTCCACCTGGACCGGGCCTGCCAGCAGCGGCGCCCCGGCAGCCCCGGCCGGCGGCGCGATGAGGCCCGCCACGCCGGGGCCGGGGGCGGCGGGCGAGTGCCGGACCGTGACCCGTACCCGGCCCGGGGCCGGTCTGGGGGCCAGCCCCCGGTCGTAGGCGGCCCGGCGCCCCGGGTCGCCGAGTACCCGCCACGCCTCGGCCACGGCCTGGAACCGGGCCGGGGCGTCGTCGTCGCCGCGGCGCGCGTCGGGGTGCTCGTCCCGCGCCCGGCGCCGCCAGGCCAGCGAGATCTCCTGCTGGGAGGCGTCCCTGGCCACCCCGAGCAGCTGGTAAAGGTCCCGGGCCGGCTCCCGGGAGGCGTCAGCGCTTGCCACTGTCACCGTCCCTTCCGAGGCATGGCTGTGCTCGCAGATTTCCTCCAGTATAAACCAGGAGAAAATCTGAGTCGAGGCTTGTCAGGTAACTGGCTGCTGTGCTATACAAATTCCCGTGAGCGTGACCGACAACCGATACGGCAAGGAGGCACCAGCCATGCTCATGCGCACCGACCCGTTCCGCGAGCTGGACCGGTTCACCCAGCAGGTCTTCGGCACCGCCGCCCGGCCGGCCGCGATGCCGATGGACGCCTACCGGCACGGCGACAGCTTCTACATTCACCTGGACCTGCCCGGCGTCTCCGCCGAATCGATCGACCTGACCGTCGAGCAGAACGTGCTGACCGTCCGCGCCGAGCGCACCCCGGTCAAGGCCGACGGCGCCGAGATGATCGTCGCCGAACGGCCCTACGGCACCTACACCCGGCAGGTCTTCCTCGGCGAGACCCTCGACGCCGAGCACATCGGCGCGGACTACTCCGCCGGCGTGCTCACCTTGACCATCCCGGTCCACGAGGCCGCCAAGCCCCGCAACATCCAGGTCACCAGCAGCGACACCAAGCAGGCCGTCACCGCCTAAGCCACGGTCCCGCCAGCCCGGCATGGGGCCGCCCGGCGGCTCGCGGCCCCAATGCCGTCCGGCCGCGGCAGCCCACTACGCCCGCCGTGTCCACAACGACCAGGAACGCCCGCCGCGCACCCGCGACACCGGCGGCCGCCAGGGCCGCCTGCTGGCCTCAGGGTGAAAGGCTGGCCGCGGCCTGTTCAGCTGAGCAACGTATGAAGAAAGGACGCAACAATGCCGAAGCAGTCGCCGATCCCGGATGACCTGGACCGGCCGTTTTACGAGGCAGCGAATGAGGACCGTCTGGTCCTGCAGTACTGCACGGCCTGTGACCGGTGGCAGTACCCGCCCGAGCCAGTGTGCGCCGGGTGCGGCTCGGCCGAGCACCTGGAGTGGCGCGAGAACGACGGGG
>DAHWEX010000002.1 GCA_027326205.1 Actinomycetota bacterium | reverse complement strand
GAATCCTTAGCCGGGTTATTCCAGGAGGTTCGATATACCTTCGAGGGTCCTCTTGCATCTGGCGTGTACCTCGAAGTAACGACGCAGTTCAGCGCCGTCTACCAGCCTCTTCGCGCGGCTGCTGTCACCTGGACCAAACGTTCACTGGGCAATGGCAGGCTAGTACAGATCAACGTATGGATACGGACACAGATGGGAACTTACCGATCAGATGCATGCCCGCCGACCATGGGTGATTGAGCACTACATGAGCAGCGAGCGGGGTACTTGAGCACTGGCGGCTTCGCGGTCACTGGCTGTTACGACATGGTGGTTGCGACCGGCGGGTCCGTGACTATCCTGGCCGACCTGTGCCGACGGTGACCAGTCGGACTGGCCGGGGATTGCGCAGGGGCCAAATTCGGGCTCCGGCGCGAATAACGTGCAGGTAACGTTCCGGTCTTGAAACGCCCGGATGGCCGTACCGGCGAGACCGTTCTGTGCCGGAGGCCGGTCGCGCTAGGGCACCGGGTCTGCGCGGCCCGGCCCGTTACTGGCACGAGATGCGGGCCGGAGGCGCGGCTCCAGGAGACCCGGCCGCCGGACATGTCCGGATGGCTCGCAGCGATCACCTCGGCTGCGTCCGCCGTGCCGGAACGTACTGCCGCTCGTCAGCGCAGACCGGGCACGCCTTCGGCGTGGCTCCGACTCCACGCCGAAGGCAGCACAGATGGATTCCGCCGCTTCACGGCCGACTCGCACGGCCCACTGGCCGGGCAGGGCTTGCCGCGCGCGGTCCTGTCATGTACTTTCTTAATGGAAAGTAGTTGACAGGGGAGCCTGAATGCGCGATGCGGCAAGAGACCCGGCAGCGCTGGAACTGCTGCGGGTGCAGCGGGGCCGGCTGGCGGACCGGATGCGGCTGCCGTGGTGGTACCGGACCGGTGCCGCCATCTTGTGGGCAGTGCTCTTCGCGGGCCCCTTCAGCTCGCGGTACCTTCCCCGGGGGGTTCCCACCTGGCCCATCTTTGTCGCCGCAGCGGCGGTGGCCTTCCTGCTGCAGTGGGGCCTGACCCGGGCCACCGGCATAAAGCTGCCCTTCCGGAACCTCCGCTCTCCCTCCCCGGGCCGTCCCGTAGGGATCGCGATACTCGTGGTGTTCCTCGCCGCCAGCGAGACCGAGTTCCTCCTGGTCCGCGGCGGCCTGCTCGTGGCCGCGATCGTAGTCGCGGCCCTCGGGGTCGTGGCGGAGATGGCCCTCCTGCAGGCCGCTCTGCGGGTGACCCGCCGGGAGCTGCGAGGCGGCGGAGGGCCGGCGTGACCGCCAAGGCCAAGCCGGATCCGCTCGTTCACCCGATCACCCGGTTGTCGATCTGCGGGCTGCTGGCGGCCGGCGCGGACTGGGTCGAGTTCGCCGCGCTGCGTGACGCGGCCGGGATCAGCGACTCGGTGCTGTCGAAACAGTCCCGCGTGCTCGAAGACGCCGGGTACCTGCAAGTCCGCAAGGGCGCGGTCGGCCGGCGGCCGCGCACCTGGTTCCGGCTCACCGCGCAAGGCCGCCAGGCGGTGGAGGGCCATCTGGCCTGGCTGGCTCAGCTGGAGGAGGCGGTTTCCGCCGGCACCCGGGATGCGCGGCAGGCCACGCCCCTCACTGGTGACCGCGACCAGCCGGGCCGCGTACTGCCGCCTCTGCTGGGCAGCAGCTGAGCTGGTTCTGACCTGCACAGCCAGCCGGGCGCCTCAAGATCGGAACGTTACCTTCACGTTATTGCGCCGGAACCCGGATTGGGGCGGCGGTGTCCGTGTCGCTACGGGCTTGCGGGCTGCGGCGGGGACCACGCTCCTGCGCACCGAACCGGACGGGACCATCACCCTGACCACCGACGGCGAGCAGTTCGCCCGCGACGTCGCCCCGGTGCTCGACATGCTGGCCGCCACCGGGCACTGAGCCTGGCATCCCGGGCGGGCCGTGTCCCGGCCCTTCGCTCCGGGGACCGGCCCGGCCTCCTGCCGCAGCCGGACACTGTTCCCGGGGTCGGGAGAGGGCTTGCACCCGGCGGCCATGATGAATACCATCTTTCACTAATCGATTAGTGAAAAAGGTGATCATGATCGAGTTCCAGCTCGACCCCGGCTCGGGGGTCGCCACCTACCTCCAGCTGGTCCAGCAGGTCCGCGACGCCCTGCGACTGGGCCTGCTGGAGCCAGGCGACAAGCTGCCGACCGCGCAGCAGGTCGTCGCGAAGCTGGCGATCAACCCCAACACGGTGCTGAAGGCCTACCGCGACCTGGAGCGGGAGGGCCTGGTGCGCGGTCGGCCGGGCATGGGCACCTTCGTCACCCGGACGCTGCCCGGCACCGACCCCGCCGTCCAGGGACGGTTCCTCGCCGCCATGACCGACCTGCTGCGCTCCGCCCGGTCAGCGGGCCTGGGCCTCGACGACATCGAGTCGATCTACCGGACCGCGGCCCGCAACTGCTCCATCGAAGGAGTCGCATGAACACAGCCATCGAGGCCAGCGGGCTCGGCAAGCGCTACGGGCGGCGCTGGGCGCTGGCCGACTGCACCCTGACGGTGCCCGCCGGGCGGGTAACCGGGCTGGTCGGGCCCAACGGCGCGGGCAAGACCACCCTGCTGCAGCTGGCCGCCGGGCTGCTCGACCCGACCTCGGGAGAGATCAGCGTCCTGGGCGGGCGCCCGGGCGGCACCCCGGCGCAGCTCGCCAAGGTCGGCTTCGTCGCCCAGGACACCCCCGTCTACGCGGGACTCTCCGTCGCCGGGCACCTGCGCATGGGCGCATGGCTCAACCCCGGCTGGGACGCGCGGTTCGCCGAAGATCGCATTGGCCGGCTTGGCCTCAACCTCAAGCAGCGGGCCGGGTCGCTGCCGGGCGGCCAGCGCGCGCAGCTCGCCCTCACCCTGGCGGCCGCCAAGCGGCCCGAGCTGCTGCTGCTGGATGAGCCGGTCGCCAGCCTGGACCCGGTGGCCCGGCGGGAGTTCCTGCAGGACCTGATGGAGATCGTCGCCAGCCGCGGGACCAGCGTCGTGCTGTCCTCGCACCTGATCACCGACGTCGAGCGGGTCTGCGACTACCTCATCGTGGTCACCGCCGCCCGGACGCGCCTGGCCGGGGAGACCGAGGAACTGCTGGCGTCGCACCACCGGCTGTCCGGGCCGCGCCGCGGGGACCGCGCGCTCCCGGCGGGCTGGGACGTCATCGAGGAAAGCCACGCCGGCAAGCAGAGCACGCTGCTGGTCCGCACCGACGGCCCGGTCCTCGACCCGGCCTGGACCGTCCGGCCGGTCAGCCTGGAGGACATGGTCCTCGCCTACATGAGCCGGCCGGGCGGCGCCTCGCGCGCCCGCCGGGCCGGACTGGAGGTCGCGTCATGATCCGCTTCGCCTGGACCCAGTTCCGCACCCAGGCCGCGGTGGGCGCGGGCCTGCTGGCCGTCGTCGCCGTCGTCTTCGCGGTGACCGGGATACAGCTCGCCCACTCCTACGACGCAGCCGTCGCCCTCTGCATGCAGCAGGGCAACTGCGCGAGCCTGTCCGGCTTCTTCCCCTCGGACGGCTACCGCA
>DAHWEX010000803.1 GCA_027326205.1 Actinomycetota bacterium | reverse complement strand
GGGTTCCCGGGAGTGAACTCCCCCGCCGCCCTGGCCGCGCTTGAGCCGGTCCTGGCCGCCACCCGCCGTCTGGTGCTCGGCACGGGAATCGCCAGCGTGTGGACCTGGGAACCGGACGGGCTCGCCGCGGCCGCGGCCCGGCTCGAGGCGCTGTACCCGGGCCGGTTCATCCTGGGCCTGGGCGTGAGCCACGCCCCGGTGGTCGAGGCGGCCGGCCAGGCGTACGTCAAGCCGTACTCGAAGATGGTCCAGTTCCTCGACGCGCTGCCCCCCACCGGGGTGCCGCTGGTGCTAGCCGCGCTCGGGCCGAAGATGCTGGAACTGTCCCGGGACCGGACGGCGGGCGCGCACCCGTACTTCAGCCCGCCGGAGCACACCGCGTTCGCCCGGCAGGCGCTCGGCCCCGTCCCGCTGCTCGTGCCGGAGATCGCCGTGTCCCTCGCCCCCGGTGCCGAGGGCGCCGCCCAGGCCCGCGCCTACGCCGCGTTCTACCTGCGGCTGCCGAACTACACCGGCAACCTGCGCCGCTTCGGCTACACCGACGCGGACATCGACGGCGAAGGCAGCGACCGCCTGCTGGCCAGCGTCGTCCCGAACGGCCCCGAGGCGGCCCTCGCGCGCATCGGCGACCACCTGAGGGCCGGCGCCGACCACGTGCTGGTGCAACTGCTCGGCGACCGCGGCAAGTTCGCCCCGGACGGCCTGCGGACGCTCGCGGAGCTCACGTCCGGCCTCCGCCAGAGCCGGCCTGGGCGGCTGTTACCGTGGGGCGGTGACTCGCACGCCGCTGTTCCTTCCGGGCCGGACCGTGATCTTCGACTACGGCGAGGTCATCTCGCTGGCGCCCTCGGCCGCCGACCGGGCGGTGATCGCGCGGCTGGCCGGGGCGAACGGGAACGAAGATCCGTTCTGGGCCGCGTACCGCGCCCACCGGGACGGGCTCGACCAGGGGACGGGAGGCGTGGCCGCCTACTGGCGGGCGATCGCCGACGACATCGGCGCGAGCTGGGACTCGGCCCGCGTCCACGAACTGTGGGCGGCGGACTTCCGCAGCTGGCTCTCGATCAACCCGGCGACCGTCGAGGTCCTCGCCGACCTGCAGGCCGGCGGCACGCCGCTGGCGCTGCTGTCCAACGCCGGGGCGGACTTCGCCAGCTTCTTCCGGCACGGCCCGCTCGGCGACTTCTTCGTCGCCTGCTACGTCAGCGGCGACCTCGGCCTGCTCAAGCCGGACCAGGACATCTACCGGCACGTCCTGGGCGACCTCGGGATCACGCCGGCCGAGGCGGTCTTCATCGACAACCGGGCGGCCAACGTGGCGGGCGCGGAGTCACTCGGCATCGCCGGCCACGTGTTCGCCGGCGCGGACGGCCTGCGCGCGTTCCTGACCGCGCTCGCGGCGGCCGGCTAGCCGCACGGCGGGGCCGCCCCCGGGCCATCGGGCGGGTGAATGGTCGTCACCGTGCCGTCGCCCCACATGATCATGACGCAGGCGGGCACCGCCTGCTCGCGCCGGGACCGCGGCCCGGCGGCCGGGTCCGCTTCGGTTTCCTGCCCGGGATCAGCGGGGCCGGGCGAGCCCGCGTTCCGCGGCGCGTCAGCCGCGTCCGGCGGGTCCGCCGCGCCGGCGGCACTCGCCTCGCCGAAGGCCTCGTGCAGCCGCAGCAGGTCGCCGCCCGCGTCCAGGGCGGCGTCGGCGTGCTCCCAGAAGTGGCGGGCCTGCCACAGCCGCCCGGTCTCCGCGTGCCCGATCGTGGTGACCGACACGCCGATCAGGAGGGCGAGTTCCGGCTGGGTCAGCCCCTTCGCGCGCCGCCGGGCGGCGAGGGCCGCCGACAGGGCCCGCGCCGCCGCGGCCAGGTCGCGCTCCGCCTCCGGCGGCAGCGGGCCCGCGACGCGCGGCCGCGCGTTGCGGCTCGCCCCGGGAAGCAGGACGCCGTCCGCGATCAGGACGCGCAGCGCCCTGCGGCAGGTCAGCGTCGAGTACCCGGTGACCCGGCTGAGGGCCGCGCCGCTCGGCGCCGGCTGCCCGGGCCGGAGGGTGCCGTCGGCGATCTGGCCCTTGACCGCCGCGGCGACGCGGGCGTACTTCGGCACGCGCCTAACGTCCTCGGTCATGGCGCCCGCCTGTCGTGGAGCATGCTCGGGTGCGCGGCATCGATGCCTCTTCTAGGGGCTCCGGCTCTGCAGGGAATGACACACACGATGATACTCGAACATACTCGACTATAGTCCCGTGACGGCAGAGTACCGGAATGTCCGCGCTTCTTGCTGTTATCCGATATCTGAGCCGGGCGCCGCTAGAAGCCGGGGAAAACCGCCTTCAGCTCGGGCAGGGTCACGCCGGAGGCCGTCAGGCCGTCCGCGTCGTCGAGGCGGCCGTAGACCAGGCGGAGGAACGCCTCCGCGGGCAGCGCGAGCGACGCGGCCGACGCGTCGTCCGCGCCGGCCGGAGCCAGGGTGACGCCGCCGGTGTCGAGGGTGAACGAGCGGGCGGGCCCGGTGGTGGTCACCGCGACGGCGACGGGCGCCGGCGCCTGCTTCCCCAGGAAGCCCGCCAGGGCCGGCAGCCGGTCCACGAGGAGGTCGACGGCGTCCGGCGCGACCCTGGCCGCCGGGTCGAGCGCCACGGCGATGTCCCAGGTGTGCAGGGCGTGCTCGGACAGGCGCATGCCCAGGGCGCCGGCCAGGTCCACGGGCATGCGGCCGAACAGCGTCACGTGGAAGGCCGCCCGCTGCTCCGGGGTCAGCGACTCGGCCCGCGCGGTGAAGGCCTCGTCGGCCGTGACGGCGCGGGACGCCTGCTCCTGCGGCGAGAGCGCGTTCCAGGTGTCCCAGACCGGCTTGAAGTCGTCGAGCGACGGCGGGTCGCCGCCGGTCAGGCCGGCCTCAAGGTAGCGGGAGAAGATCTCCGCGCCGCTGCCCAGGTGCGACAGCACGTCGGCGACCGACCATTCGGTGTCGTAGGACCGCGCCCGCAGCCCGTCGCCGTCGAGTCCGGCGACGATGCCGGCGAGCCGGTCGTGCGAGGCGCGCAGCGCCCGCACCCATGAAGTTGCGTCAGTAGTAGCCACGGTGCATGATCCTAGGCCCCGCCGGGCACCGGTCAGCCGACCGGGAGGAGGCGGCCGTCCTCCAGGCGCAGCACCTGGTCGACCGAGCCGGGGGCGACCGGGCGGTGGGTGATCAGCAGGACCGTGCGGCCCTCGACCGCGGCCAGCAGGTCCCTGGTCAGCTCCACGGCCGTCGCCTCGTCGAGGTGCTCGGCGGGCTCGTCGAGGATCACCACGGGGAAGTCCCGCAGCAGGACCCGGGCCAGGGCCAGGCGCTGGCGCTGGCCGCCGGACAGCCGGGCGCCGTGCTCGCCGACGGGGGTCCGCAGGCCGAGCGGCAGCGAGTCGACCCAGGTCAGCAGGCGGGCCCGGGCGAGCGCCGCGCGCAGTTCCGCCGTCGTGGCGGCCGGCTTGGCGAGGCGCAGGTTGGCCTCCAGGGTGGAGTCGAAGACGTGCGCGTCCTGCTCGCACACCCCGACGACGGAGCGCACCTCGTCGGAGTTCAGGGTCCGCAGGTCCCGTCCCCCGAGGGTGACCACGCCCTGGGAGTAGCCGAGGAAGCGGAGCAGCACCATCGCGAGGGTCGTCTTGCCCGAGCCGGACGG
>DAHWEX010000826.1 GCA_027326205.1 Actinomycetota bacterium | reverse complement strand
GGTCACCATACAGGCGCTGGGCTGGCGCTCGGACGGGCGCTATCAGCCCCTGCACGACGACATCGCCTCAACCGCCCTGTGGTACCAGCGCCACCCGGGCGGACGGCCCGACCCCCGGCTGACCTTCGACGAACTCGAGCCGCTCTGACGCCCGGGAAACCCTCCGCCAACGGAAATCTGACGCGCACGGTAAGGGGGATCCGGCGCGTTCATCGGCCGCATAGCCGGCATTTCCGTCATCGCCTCTCGCATGATCGCGGAGACTTCTTTCCTCACGGAAGATTCGCAGCTTATAAGTGCATTAAGTCTCCGCCGGAAATTAAGTCTCCGTGATCATGACCAGGGCCGATGTCCGTTATTCCGGGAACCTGGCGTTATGCCCGGCTGGTCCCTGGCGGGATACGGGCAACCCGGCGTACGAGTTCGGCACCGGTCGCCTGGTGGCCAGCCGGACCGCGGTCGACGAGGTCGTCGCGCGGGCTCAACCTCGCCCGTCCTGAGCGGCTACGATCCCGTGCCCGTCCGACGGGGCAGGGCTGGTTCCCTCACCTGGGGCTCGAGGGTCGCGGAGCGCTCGCGCAGCGAGGCGCCCTCGACGTCCAGGTTCGGCAGGACGCGGTCCAGCCACTTCGGGACGTACCACGCCCCGCGGCCCGCCAGGGCGAGGACCGCGGGGACGGCCGTCATGCGGACGAGCAGTGCGTCGCAGGCAACTCCGATTGCTAGGGCGAAGGCGATCGGCTTGATGACGGGGTCGTCCGGCAGCACGAAGCTGGCGAAGATGGACGTCATGATGACCGCCGCCGCGGTCACGACCCGGGCGGAGGCACCGCCGCCCGTGACGATCGCGCGCCGCGGGTCTCCGCCGTGCACGTAGTCCTCGCGGATCCTGGTCGCCAGGAAGACCTCGTAGTCCATCGCCAGGCCGAACAGGACCGCGATCACGATGATCGGCAGGAAGCTCACGATGGGACCGGTGGCCGGGACGCCAAGCAGGTTCGCGAGCCAGCCCCATTGGAAGACGGCCACCGTCGCGCCGAAGCTGGCCGCGATGGAGAACAGGAACCCTGCGGCCGCCTTGACCGGAACGAGGAACGACCGGAACACCACCATCAGCAGCAGCAGCGACAGCCCGACGACGATGGCGGCGAACGGTACGAGCGCCGCGGACAGCTTCGCGGAGACGTCGACGTTGATCGCGGTCGTCCCGGTCACTGCCACGCTCGCGCCGGTCGCGCGCTCGATGGCGCCGGCCTGCCCCCGGATGCCGGTGACCAGGCTGGCGGTGGCGCTCGCGGACGGGGCGGTCGTCGGGACAACCTGGATCATCGCGGCGTTGCCCGCGGCGTCAAGCTTTGGCGCAGCGACCGCGGCGACTCCAGGGAAACTCTTGAGTTCCGCGGCGACGGCGCCGGCCGAGCGCGTCGCGGCGGCCGCGGACGACGGGTGGCCCAGGTTGGCGAGCACGAGCAGGGGTCCGTTGAAGCCGGGACCGAAGTCGGCACTCACGGTGTCGAACGCGGTCCGCTGGGTGCTGCCCTGGGCGGCGTAGCCGTTATCCGGCAGCGCGAGGGAAAGGCTGAGCGCGGGCACAGCCAGGGCAAGCAGCACGACGACGGAACCGGCCAGGGCGAGGACCGGGCGCTTGACCACGCCGGCCAGCCAGCGCGCGCCGAAGGTCGGCCGGGGACCGCCAGCCGGGTCAGCCGCGGCGTGCGCGTCAGCCGCGCGGGCCGTGCGTTCGGCCACCCGGGCCGCTCGCGAGCCCGGCCGGGGCCGCAGCCGCGCCCCGGCAACGCCGAAAGCGGCCGGGACAAGCGTGATCGCGATGAGCACCGCGAGCAGCACGGTCCCGGCGGCGGCCAGGCCCATGACGGTCAGGAACGGGATGCCGACGACCGACAGCGCAGCCATGGCGATGATGACGGTGCAGCCGGCGAACACCACGGCCGTGCCCGCTGTGCCGACCGCCATCGCCGCCGACTCGGCGGCGTCAAGCCCCGCCGCCAGCTGAGCCCGGTGCCGCGTGATGATGAACAGCGCGTAGTCGATGCCCACGGCGAGGCCGATCATGATGGCCAGCGTCACCGCGGTATTGGAGATCGACGCGACGGCCGCCAGGCCGCGCAGCCCGAGGATCGCGGCGGCTACGCCGCTAATGGCGGTGATCAGCGGCATCCCGGCCGCGAGCAGCGAACCAAGCGTCACCATAAGGACGACGAGGGCGATGACCAGGCCGGTGATCTCGCTGGTCTCCGTGCTCGCCGCCTTGGCCGACAAAGCCTGGCCGCCCGCGCTCACCGTCAGGGTCGGACTGTTCGCCGCGGCGGACACGTCCGTCAGCACGGTCACCGAGGCGGGCCGCACCCCGGACGTGGGCACCTGGTACTCCACCGTCGCGATGCCCGTCTTGCCGTCCGGCGTGATCAGGTGCGACGTTTGCGGTGAGACGACCGCGACAACCTGCGGCGCCCTGGCCGCGGCCGCGAGCGTGCGCGTGATCGCCGCACTGTTGGCCGGGCTGGCGAGCGTGGTGCCGTCCGTGGCCCGGAAGACCAGTTGCGCGCTGGTGCCCGCGGCCGCCGGGAAGTCCCGCTGCACCTGGTTGAGCGCCTGCTGCGACTGAGAGCCGGGAATCGTGAACGTGTTGTCGAGCGTCCCGCCCGACGCCTTCGCGCCCACGGCCCCCGCGACGAGCACGAGCAGCCAGACCGCGACCACCAGCCACCGGTGCCCGAAGCACCAGCGCGCGATCGCATGCAAAACCCTAGACATCGGCCAGTAACCCTTTCCCCTGGACGGCGGCCCGCGCGCCACCCACCTCTGGCGAGATCGCGCGCCCCAATCACCTGTCAGTGCTGACAGTAACATATCTGTCAGTGCTGACACAAAAATTTCTGTCAGCACTGACAAGAAGTACGCTAGGAAGATGGGAGCAGAGGGGCCCCCGGCCCGGGCGGGAACAGCGCTGCGCTGGGAGGCGCACAAGGAGGAGACCAGGCGAAAGCTGCTGGCCTCCGCCCACCGGCTGTTCACCGAGCGCGGGTTCCAGGCCACGAGCGCCGCCGACATCGCGGCCGACGCGGGCGTCACCGAACGCACCCTGTTCCGGTACTTCTCCTCGAAGGCCGCGCTGGTCCTCGACGAAGCCTTCTCCCTGATGCCCGAGATGTTCGAGGTCGTCAGGAACCGCCCGGCGCAAGAGCCGCCCTATGTGGCCGTCTGCCAGGGCATGATGGAGTTCTTCAAGGACCATGACGTACTGTTCGTGCAGG
>DAHWEX010000815.1 GCA_027326205.1 Actinomycetota bacterium | reverse complement strand
CTCCGCGAAGATCTGCTTCTTTACTTCGACATCGAGCGGCACGTGACTCCTTAGCATAATGAGAAAGTACGGGTTGCCCCGTTGCGGACAGCCGCGATGAGGGTGCAGCCAGTCCGGACTGGCAGGTTCACCGGTAGCGTTTCACACTACCACGCAGCGACGAGGACTCGGTCCGCCCAGGGAAAAGAGCATCTTACCGAACGGCGGCCACCCGATTTGGCCAGCCCGGCCGCGCGGCCAGCCCGCCGCGCTGGCGGGCGGCCGGGCGGCTATTCGCCCGCGCAGAGCTCCCGGGCCTGGTCGACGTCTTCGCGCATCTGCTCGACGAGGGCGCCGACGGAGTCGAAGCGGAGGGTGCCCCGCAGCCGGGCGGCGAAGTCGATGGCCGCGTGCAGGCCGTACAGGTCCAGGTCGGTGCGGTCGAGGGCGTAGGCCTCGACGGTGCGGGCCTGGCCGTCGAACGTCGGGTTGGTGCCGATGGAGATCGCGGCCGGCCAGCGGTCCGTCTCCTGGCCCGCCTCGTCCAGGGTGGAGAGCCAGCCGGCGTAGATGCCGTCGGCCGGGATCGCGGTGTGCGGGGGCGACTCGACGTTCGCCGTCGGGAAGCCGAGCTGGCGGCCGCGCTGGTGGCCGCGGACGACGACCCCCTCGACGCGGTGCGGACGGCCGAGCGCCCTGGCCGCCTCCGCCACGTCGCCGGCCGCGAGAAGCTCCCTGATGGCGGTTGAGGAGATCGTCACGTTGTCCCTCCGCGACAGCGGGCGCCCTTCCACGGTGTAGTCGTACTTCTCGCCGAGCTTGTCGAGCAACTGGACGTCGCCGGTTGCCCGGTGGCCGAACCGGAAGTCCTCCCCCACCACGACGGCCGCCACGTGCAGCTTGTCGACGAGGACAGCCCGCACGAACTCGTCCGGGGACAGGCGGGAGAACTCAACCGTGAAGGGCAGGACGCACACCGCGTCGACGCCGAGGCCCGCGAGCAGTTCGGCCCGCCGCCGGGCCGAGCACAGCAGCGGCGGGTGGCTGCCCGGCCGGACCACTTCGTCGGGATGCGGGTCGAAGGTAATCGCCACGACCGGCAGACCCCGCTCCCGGCCGAGTTCCGCCGCCCGGGCGACGATGTGCTGATGCCCCCGGTGCACGCCATCGAACTCGCCGATCGTGACGACGGATCCGCCCCATTGTGCGGGCACGTCTTCCAGGCCCTGCCAGCGATACACGGCTGTCCGCCCCTCCTTTGCTCGGCACTAAGCCTAGCCATGCCGCCGCGTCGCGGGCCCCGTGGCCTCCCGGCCTCCGTTGCGGCCAGCGTCGTGGCCGCCGCCGGAAACGGCCATCGGGCACATGCCGGGAGCCCGGAACGTCATGCGGACATCTGAAACCCGCTGCTACACTCTTGCCGAGTTTTCTCAGCTTTGGGTTGGCTAATCTTCAGTTGAGAGCTAACTTCTTCACAGCTGAGGTCTCATTACATGGCAGTCGGGGCCTGGCCGACGCCGCTTCATGGTACCGATCCCAGATTGCGAAGGCCTGGGGTCTCCTTGGAAATGGCTGATAGTCAATGGCGACGTTGCGTGAACTCGGTGTCACGGTGACGGACAGCTTGCCGGAAGACATCACGGGCTGGTTCCCCGGTGAGATGACCGCCCGCTACGAGCGGGAGGGCAGCGGCCGGCTCTTACTGCTGCTTGCCCGGCGACGGGTCGGCGAACACGGCGAGCGAGCGGACGCGGCCGTCCTCGGCGGCCACCAGGGCGACGAGGGTGCCGTCCGGGGCGAAGGCCGCGACCGGGGTGCCGGGCGGAAGCTGTGCCATGGCTTCCGGCAGCGCAAGGCGGGCACCCTGGGCCAGGCGGCGAGCCTCGTCTTCGCACAGGTCCAGGCGCTCAAACGCGGCGGCGGCGGCCTCGGCCAGCGGCGTCACCCACCGAGCCGCTGGCTCGTCCGTGCCCTGAGCCGCAGCGCCATCGACGGCCCGGGCCTGGCTGGCCGCCGTGGCGCCGGGTGAAACCAGGGCCCGTTCGGTGGCACTGGCTTGGTCGTGCCCCCGGTTCTCCAGGTCGGTGAGCGCGTGCGCGGCGGCGACCGGGTACGGCCCGACCGCCGTGCGGCGCAGGGCCGTCAGGTGGCCGCCGGTCGCCAGCGCGGCGCCGAGATCGCGGGCGAGGGCGCGGATGTAGGTGCCGCTTGAGCAGCGGACCGTGGCGTCCACGTCCAGGAACCCGCCGTCGGGGCGGACGGCGGTGACGCGGAACTCGTAGACCGTGACCGGGCGGGCGGCCAGGTCGGGGGCCTGGCCCGCGCGGGTCAACTGGTAGGCGCGCTGGCCGTTGACCTTGATCGCGCTGACGCTCGACGGCACCTGGAGGATTTCCCCGGTCAGCCTGGCGACCTCCGCGTCCAGGGCCGCGCGGGTCACCCCGGTCGCGGGGCTGCCGCCGCTGGGCTCGCCCTCGGCGTCGTCGGTTGTCGTCGACTGGCCGAGCCGGATCGTGGCCTCGTAGGTCTTCTCGGTCAGCATGAGGTGGCCGAGGAGCCGGGTGGCCTTCTCGATGCCGATGACGAGAACGCCGGTCGCCATCGGGTCGAGGGTGCCCGCGTGACCGACCCGGCGGGTGTGCGCCAGGCGGCGGATCCGCGCGACCACGTCGTGCGAGGTCAGGCCGCCTGGCTTGTCGACGATGACGAGGCCGGACGGCCAGGCGCCGGCCTTGCTAGTCGTCCCAGTCGTCGTCATCGTCTTCGCCGTCTTCATCCCAGTCGTCGTCGGCCGGCTTCTTGTACGGGTCCGGGTCGCCAGCCCACTGAGCGCCCTCGCTGGCCCGGGCCAGTTCCTCGTCCTTGCGGCGCACGGCCGCCACCAGGTCGTCGATCCGCTGGGCGTCTTCCGGCAGCTCGTCGGCGACGAACTCAAGGCTCGGGGTGTGGCGCAGGCCGATGAGGCGGCCCACCTCGGAGCGGATGATGCCCGTGGCGCTCTTGAGCGCCTTCTCCGTGTCCGCGTGTTCCTCGGGCGAGCCGAAGACCGTGTAGTAGACCTTCGCCTCGCGCAGGTCCGCGGTCAGCCGCGCCTCGGTCACGGTGACGAACCCGAGCCTCGGGTCTTTGATCCGGCGCTCAAGAAGCTCGGCGACGATCTTGGCGATCCGCTCGGCGAGACGGCGCGTCTTGGCGTCGTCCATGGTCGGTCACTCCTCCTGGCCCCTGTGCTTCATCGGACACTGTGCTTCATCGTGCTTCATCGCTTCATCAAGCACCGTGCTTCATCAAGCACCGGAGAATCGGCGGCGACGCGGCGACCGCGTCGCTATTCCTCTTCGTTATACAGGCGCTGTCGTGCTGACAGCAGTTCGATCTCGGGATGCGACGCGACGACGCGCTCGCACTCGTCCAGCAGTTGGGTGGCGTTTCCCGCGGTGGCGGACACCACTGCTACCCCGATCTCGGCACGCCGATGCAGGTCGAGGTGACCTGTCTCGGCGATGGCGACGCCGGGGTAGCGCCGGCGCAGTTCGGCGACAAGCGGCCGCACGACGCCCCTCTTCTGCTTGAGAGAGTGAACGTCGCCGAGCAGCACGTCGAGCGTCAGCGCAGCTACATACATGGGCGATAGGGCGTTAGCTCATCGCGACGGTGCCCTGGTACCGCCGCCCGCGGGTCCCGGTAGAGGCTATCGGGACCCGCGGGTTTACGGGTATTGATTTTCAGCGCTGCCTCGGACCTCGTGGCCCTTCGGCTGCTACCGCTCAGGCGCGCGGCTTCTCCCGCATCTCGAACGTCTCGATGACGTCCTCGATCCTGATGTCGTTGTAGCCGACACCGATACCGCACTCGTAGCCCTCGCGGACCTCGGTCGCGTCTTCCTTGAACCTGCGCAGGCTCTCCACCGTGAGGTTGTCGGAGATGACCACGCCGTCCCGGATGATCCGCGCCTTGCTGTTGCGGGTGATCGTGCCGGAGCGGACGAGGCAGCCCGCGACGTTGCCGACGCGCGGCACCCGGAAGATCTCGCGAACCTCCGCCGTGCCCAGCTGCACCTCCTCGAACTCGGGCTTGAGCATGCCCTTGAGCGCGGCTTCAACTTCCTCGATCGCCTGGTAGATGATCGAGTAGTAGCGGATGTCCACGCCCTCGCGCTGAGCCAGCTCGCCCGCCCGCCCGGCCGGCCGGACGTTGAAGCCGATGATCACCGCGTCCGAGGCGATGGCCAGGTTCACGTCGTCCTGCGTGATCGCGCCGACACCGCGGCCGATCACCCTGAGCACCACGTCCTCGCCCACGTCGAGCTTGACCAGCGCGTCTTCCAGCGCCTCGACCGAGCCTGACACGTCGCCCTTGATGATCAG
>DAHWEX010000808.1 GCA_027326205.1 Actinomycetota bacterium | reverse complement strand
GCCCTAGATCACAGCCCCGGAGTCCGTTCCGGTCCCCCCGCCCAGGCCCGGTACCGTTGAGGCCGTTAGCCGCTTCGGTTCGGACGCGTTGGGGGGACTTGCCGTATGCAGGTGCATGACGGGCCGCAACTTGACCTGTCTGCCCAGGTAGCCATGGTGAGAAGAAAAGCCAGGCCGTGGAAGTCGATCATCGCGCTCGTGCTCGCGATCGGCGCGGCCTCCGTGTCCGGCTGGGCGCGCACCCGGTTCGGGCACTTCTTCGCCGACGGCTACTTCATCAGCCAGGTCATCGGGGCGGGCACCGCCATCGGGTTCTGCGTGTTCGCCAGCGCGGCCACCATCGGCCTGTCGGCCCAGGCCCGGGACGTGATCGAGCCCGTGGCCGGGACGTCCCACGCGGCGGTCGTCCGGTACACGCTGGTGCTGGTCGGCGCCGTCACCACCCTGGTCGTGACGCTGGTGCTCTTCGGCATCCCCGTCGGGCAACTGCTGCTGGGCGGGGCGCTGACCAGCGTCTTCGTCGGTATCGCGGCGCAGCAGGCCCTGTCTAACGTGTTCGCGGGGCTGGTGCTGCTCCTTGCCCGGCCGTTCAAGGTCGGCGACTCGATCCGGCTGCGGGCCGGCGCGCTGTCCGGTGAACTCGGCGGCACGGTGAGCGAGATCGGCATCACCTACCTCAGGCTCGCCACACCGGACGGCGTCCTGTACGTCCCGAACTCGCAGGTGCTCAACGCGGTGGTCGGGCCGCTGCCCCCCGGCACCCGGCTTCCGTCGCCGTCTCCGCCGGCCCCCGCGGCCGCGCCGCCACCGCCACCGCCGCCGCCCGGCACGCTCAGCCCGCCCGTCACCGCCGCGCAGACGGTGACCGCCGCCCCCGGGCCGGCCTCGGTGCCCGCCTCGCCCGACGGCGCCTCGGCCGGCCCCGTCGGAACGACGGACGGCGCAGGCGGCGCTTACCGCCCGGGTTCATCCGGCGAGCAGTAACCACCTCCCCTCTCCGCTTAGGCGACCGGTAGTTCCGGTTGGGGCCCTCGCAGCCCGGACCGTTCGGTAGCCGCGTTACGTGTTCTTCCTTGTTGACACCCGCAGCGCTAGCCCGGGCATGCGCAGGAGGCTGATCTGCTTCGCCGGGGTGAGGCCCGCGTCGCGCAGCCAGGCGGCCAGGTCGCGCGGCGTGTGGCCGCGGGCACCCGAGCTGAGGTAGGTGAACAGCGCCAGCATGTCGGCGTGGGCGCTGGCGCGGCGGCCCGGCTCGGCGAAGACGTCCAGGACGGCCAGCGTGCCGCCCGGCCTGAGCGCGGCGGCGATCCTGCGGAACAGCGCGGCGGCCTCGCCGGGCGCCAGGTGGTGCACGAGGTTGAAGCAGAGCACCGCGTCGTAGCCCTCGTCGCCCTCGGCCACCAGGTCCGCCTTGGTGGCGTCGCCGTCCCGGAACGCCACCCGGTCGGACAGGCCCGCGGCGGCGATCAGCTCGCGGCCGACCGCGGCGCTGCCCGGCAGGTCGAGGACGGTGGCGCGCAGCCCCGGGTGGCGCTCGCAGAGCGCCGCCGCGTACCCGCCGTGACCGCCGCCGATGTCGAGCAGCGTCCGCGGGCGGCCGGGCAGCGGGAGTTTCTTCGCGACCTCGGCCGCCGACAGCCGGGCCAGTTCCCGCTGCCCGGTGATGTAGCGGCGCCAGTACGGGTCGTCGGGCCGCGCTCCGTGCGAGCCGCCTGAGCTGCCGGTGCGCACCGCCTCGTCCAGCCCGCTCCACCAGGGCCAGTAGTCCGCCGCGCCCGCCACGTAGGTGGCGACCGACAGCGGCGAGGCCGGATCGAGCCAGCGCCTGGCGCTTGCGCTGAGCCGGTACCGGCCGGACCGCTCCGTCACGTGTCCCCCGGACCGCAGGCAGTCCAGCAGGAGCCTGGTGGGCAGCGGGTCGAGACCGAGGTCGGCCGCCAGTTGTGGCGCGGTGGCATGACCCGCCGCGAGGCGGGCAGTGATCCCGGTGCGGACGGCGGCGATGACGATCCCGGACAGCGCCATCCCGCCCCAGGCGTCGGCCGCGGCGACCGGGACGAACCCGGCCCGCAGGGCCAGCCATTCGACGGGGTTGGCGGCCCGCAACGCAAGCCTCATTTCACCGACTTTTTCACGTTATCACCCGGAATTTTGTAGAGCGAGCCCCTGATTGTTTTATGCGTCACATGTCTAGCTTTGGTACACGATATTCACATCTTCTACTATCTGACCAGATGATTTACAGTTCTACTGTTAGTCCGGTTTCTCGGGAGAGGCCGGCGACCGCCCGGGAGGCCGGGTGAACTGGTCCGCAGACGGTTCTATTGCACTGACGGGGGCAGCCCGGCCTTGAAGCGCGTGCAGGCACTCATTATCACAAGCCACCCGGGTCCATCGGTTGCCATCGCGGCACTGACGACCTTGCTCGCGGCGCAGGCCGCGCCGCATGGCATCGGCCCGGTCCTGACGGGGCCGGCCCTGCTGGCCGGCCAGCTGTCCATCGGCTGGTCCAACGACGCCTGCGATGCCGCGAAGGACACGGCCGCCGGGCGGCCGGATAAGCCCCTGGCCCGCGGCGACATCGGCGCACGCACCGTCTGGGTCGCCGCTTTCGCGGGGGCCGCGGCGGGCCTCGCGATGGCTCTCGTCATCGGCCCGGTTACCGCGGCGCTGTACGCGCTGGTCGTCGTGCCCGGCTGGGCGTACAACCTCGGGCTGAAGTCGTCGCTGTGGTCCGGGGTGATGTACCTGCTCGGGTTCGGGCCGCTGCCCGCGTACGCGGCGAGCACGCTGCCCGGGCATCCCGCGCCGCGCGCCGTCGTCACGGTGGCGGCCGGCTTGCTCGGCCTCGGCGCGCACTTCGCCAACGTGCTGCCCGACCTGGCGGCGGACAAGGCCGCCGGCGTGGGCGGCCTGCCCCAGCGGGTCGCCGCCCGGTGGGGCCCGGCCGCCGTGCGCACGGCGGCGCTCGTGCTGCTGCTGACGGCGTCGGTGCTGCTGCTCTTGGGCGCGACCCGGCTCTGGGTCGCCGTCCCTGGCCTCGTCGCCGCGGTGCTGCTCACCGTGGCCTCCGCGCGCGGCACCGGCCGGGTGCCGTTCCTGGCGGCCATCGGCATAGCGGCGGTCGACCTCGCCCTGTTCGTCGCGGGCGGGGAGGCACTGGCATGATGCCGCAGATTATGGCCGTGCGCTCCGCGCTGCCCGGCAACCTGGTCGGGCAGGCGGAGGCGACCGCCGCGTTCGCCGCCAGGGGCAAGATGAGGCCCGCGCAGCGTTCACTGGTCGAGCGACTGCACGCCGCCGCCGAGGTCAAGACCCGCCACGCCGTGCTGCCGCTCGCCGAGTACGGGACGCTGGTCGGCCTCGAAGCCGTCAATGACCGCTACGTCAGCGAGGCCACCGCGCTCGGCGAGCGGGCGCTGCGCGCGGCGCTTGACGCCGCGGGCCTGGCCCCCGCCGACCTCGACCTGCTGATCGTGACGTCGGTGACGGGGGTGGCCGTGCCGTCGGTGGACGCCCGGCTCATCCCCGCGCTGGGGATGCGGCCCGATATCCGGCGGCTGCCGATCTTCGGCCTCGGCTGTGTCGCCGGCGCGGCCGCACTCGGACGGCTGCACGACTACCTGCTCGGCTGGCCCGGGCACACCGCGGCGCTGCTCGCGATCGAACTGTGCTCGCTCAACTGGCCGACCTCGGGGATCACCCCCGCCGACATGGTGGCGGCCGGGCTGTTCGGCGACGGCGCGGTGGCCCTCGTCGCCCGCGGCGGCCAGGTCGCGGGCGACGAGGGCACCGGGCCGCAGACGCCAGGGCCGTGCGTGGTCGCCTCACGGAGTGCGGTCTACCCCGGCACCGGCGACGCGCTCGGCTGGCGACTGTCCAACGAGGGCTTCCGGATCGTGCTGAAGACCGAACTGCCCGCCGTGGTGGAACGCGGCATCGCCGACAGCGTCACCGGGTTCCTCGCCGAGCACGACCTGACCATCGATGACATCGACCGCTGGATCTGCCATCCCGGCGGCCCTAAGGTGATAGACGCGGTACAGCGGGCCCTGAAGCTGCCCGACAGCGCGGTGGCGGTCAGCCGCCACTCCCTCGCGGAGGTGGGGAACCTGTCATCGGCGTCCGTCTTGCACATCCTTGAGACGATCAACGACGCGCACCGGCCCCCGGCCGGCTCGTCCGGCCTCATGATCGGCCTCGGCCCCGGGGTGAGCGCGGAGCTGGTGCTGCTGCGATGGTGAGCTACTGGGCCCTGCTGGCGGTCATCGCCTGCGAGCGGGTCGCCGAGCTCGCCGTCTCCGCGCGGCACGCCCGCGCCCTGCTCGGGCGCGGCGGCGCGGAGTACGGCTTCAGCCACTTTCCCGCGATGATCGCGCTGCACGTGGCGCTGATCGCCGGCTGCGTGCTCGAGCCCTTGGGCGGCCACCGCGCGTTCATCCCCGCGCTCGGCTGGCCGATGCTCGCCGTCACGGTACTGGCGAACGCGCTGCGCTGGTGGTGCATCGCCTCCCTGGGCGAGCGGTGGACGGCGCGGGTCATCGTGCTGCCCGGGGCGCCGCTCGTCCGGTCGGGGCCGTACCGCTGGTTTTCCCACCCGAACTACGCCGCGGTCGTCGTCGAGGGCTTCGCGTTGCCGCTGACCGGGTCGGCGTGGATCACGGCGACCGCGTTCACGGTGCTTAACGCGGCCCTGCTCACCGTGCGGATCCGCTGCGAGGCCGGCGCGCTCGCGGCCGCCGCGCCCGTCCGCCACCTGGCGATGCCGGTCCGCGGAACGGCCCGGGGCCGGGCAGCCGCCCAGGGCCGGGCATCGGCGCCCGGCCCCGGGCCAGCGGATTCCGGGGCGGCTTTGTGATCGACCTCCTCGTCGTCGGCGGCGGCCCCGTCGGGCTGGCGACGGCGATCTGCTGCGCACGGGCGGGACTGTCCGTCACGGTCGCCGAGCCGCGTTCCGCTCCGGTCGACAAGGCGTGCGGCGAGGGCGTCATGCCCGCCGCCGTCCGCCGGCTCGCGGCGCTGGGCGTGACGCCGGACGGGCACCCGCTGCACGGCATCCGCTACGTCGACGCCACGCACCGGGCCGAGGCCCGGTTCACCCGGGGGCACGGCCTCGGCGTCCGCCGCACGGTGCTGCACGCGGCCCTCGCCGCGCGCGCCGCCGCGCTGGACATCCCGGTCCTCCCGGTCCGGGTGACGCAGTTCACGCAGGACGCCGGCCACGTCACCGCCGCCGGCCTCGAGGCCCGTTACCTGGTGGCGGCCGACGGACTGCACTCGACGATCCGCCGCGCGCTCGAACGGGACTGCGGCCCTCCCGCGCCCGGCGTTCCCGGGTCCCGGGAACGGCCGCAGCGCTACGGGTTGCGGCAGCACTACCGCATCGCGCCGTGGAGCGACCTGGTCGAGGTGCACTGGACGCCGCGGGCCGAGGCCTACGTGACGCCGGTCTCCCCCGACGTCGTCGGCGTCGCGCTGCTGTTCGCCAGGGACCCGTCCCGCGGCAGCCGGCGGGAGGACGACCCTGCCGGTGACTTCAAGGCCCGGCTGGCCGCCTTCCCTGCCCTGCTTGGCCGGCTCGCGGGCGCGGCCCCGGCGAGCGAACTGCGCGGCGCGGGACCGATGCTGCAGCGCGTCCGCCGCCGGGCGCACGGCCGCGTGCTCCTCGCCGGCGACGCGTCCGGGTACGTGGACGCACTCACCGGGGAGGGCATCGGGGTCGGCCTCGCCCAGGCCGAAGCACTCGCGGCCTGCCTGGCCGCGGACCGCCCCGCCGACTACGAGCGCGCCTGGCGGCGCGTCTCCGGCCCCGCGTGGCGGTTCACCTCGGCCCTGCTCTGGTCACGGAACCAGTCGCTGCTCGGCCCGCGCCTCGTCCCCTTCGCCCAGCGCTTCCCCCGGGTCTTCACCGCCCTGGTCAACCAGGTAGCCGAGGCCTAGCCCGCCCGCACCCTCCGTTCACCCGGTCGCCTCCGCGACGAGGGGCACGCCGCGGCTCCGGCCGAACGGTATTCCGCGAAGGCGGTATGAGGAGGGCAATTCAGGAGATGCCCGACGTATCGCCTATCGGTACGTTCCATGATCACGGAGACCTTTTTTCGCGCGGAAGATTCGCATCGAATAAGCGCATTAAGTCTCCGCGAGAAATCAAGTCTCCGCGATCAAGAGCTGGGACGATGTCCGAAAAATCGGGAAATCACGGTAATTGCCCGGACCGTCTGGGCTGCGACCTGCCCTGGCGCGAAGGGCGCGGCGCGGCCAGCGGAGAGACATCTTGGGCGCTTCGCGTGAATGACCCTCTCGGTGCGGCCCGGGGAGACCGCTGTTCCCGGCTCACTGCCAGTTCCCGCGCGGCGGCTGATCCGGTGCCCAGTGGGCCTGCTGGGATTCGTCCGGCTGGCCGGCCGGGGCGAAGCCCAGGGCGGCGGGCTGGTAGTCGCCGGAAATGTAGCCGTCGTGCTGGTAACCGTTGGCGGCGGCCTGCTCGGCCGGGTAGCCGCTGCCCTCGGCCGGCTGGTAGGCGGCAGCGTTCGCGGGGGCGTAGCCGTTGGCGCTCCCGTGCTGAGGGGCGTAACCGCTGGCGACCCCGGTCGCCGCGTAGCCGGCGGCCGGGTAGCCGTTGCCGTTGGCCGGGTAAGCCGTGCCGTTCCCGTTCCCGTTCGCGGCGGGGTGACCCGCGCCGCTGCCATTCGGGCTCGCGTAGCCGTTCGCGGGGGCGTAGCCGTTCGGGTAGCCCTGCGGGCCGCCGGGCGCACCGGCCGCGTAGCCGGGGACCGGATACGCGCCGGTAATGCCGCGCCGTCCGGCGCCGGCCGCGTCGCCCGGCGCGCTGTTCGGGGTGAACGTCGGCATCACGCCGCCGGGGCTGGCCTGGCCGTAGTCGGGCTGCGCGGGGTAGCCGCCGGCCTCCGGCCGGGGGAAGGAGCCGGACGGCGCCGCGCCCCGGGCTGCCTGCTCGGCCGCTTGGTGCTCGCCCGCGCCGCTGCCGTTCGCCTGGTAGCCGGGGTTTCCGTTGACGTCGTAGCCGTTGCCTGCGTAGCCGCCGGCCGCGGGGGCGCCGACCGGGTAGCCGCTGGCCTCGTAACCGTTCGCGCCGTAGCCGTTTGACGGGGCGGCCGGGCCGGCGGCGTTCGCCTGGTAGCCCGCCGGGCCGGCGCCGTTGGCGGCGCCTCCGGTTCCGTTCGCCGGGTAGCCGCCGCCGTTGGCCTGGTAGCCGTTGGCGGCCGCCGGGGGCTGGTAGGCGCCGACCGCCGGGCCGGACGTGGCGGGGTAGCCAACGGGGTAGGCGGAACCGCCGGCCCGGTCGCTGTCGGCGTAGCCGCCGGGGTGGCCAGCGGGGTCGCCGTAGCCGGCCGCCTGCCCGTTGGGGGGGTAACCGGGCGCGTCGTACGCGTAGCCGTTGGCCGACGACACCGGGGGCGCAGCGGGCTGGTAGCCGCCCTGCGCCGCGGCGGCGTTGCCCGGAGCGTAGCCGCCCGGCCCTTGCTGGACGTTCGCGTCGCCCGCGCCCGGGTCGGCCGGGGCACCGGGGTACCGGGGCGTGTCCTGCGCCGCCTGGACCTGGTACCCGGGCGGCTGCGGGTAGCCCTGCTGCTCGCCGTAGGCGGCGGCGTACCCGTCCGCCTGGGGCGCCGGCACGCCGTAAGCGGCCGGCCCGGCCGGCGGCATCGCGGGCTGGGCCGGCGCCGCGCCGGGCGACTGCCCCGCGGCGCCTGCGTGCGCCGCGGAAGGCGCGGAGGTCCCGGGCAACGGGTAGCCCGGTGCGGCCGCGGACTGCCCGGACTGACCGGCGTCCTGCCACTGTTCCTGCGGCTGCTGTGCTTGCTGGGATGACGGCGGGTAGCCCTGCTGGGCGCGCGCCTGCGCGGCCGCGTCTTGCTGCTCCTGCTGCTGCCCGTAGCTTCCGTAGCCGTAGTTCTGGAACTGGGCGGCGTCCTGCTGGCCCGGGGCGGCGTAGCCGTTGCCGTGGGCGGCGGCGGAGAAGCCGGCGCCGGCCGAAACCTGCTCGCCCCGTCCGGAGGCCGCGTAGCCCTGCTCGTCGTAGCCGTGCTCATCGTAAGCGGGCTGCTGGTAGGACTGCTGCCCGGCGTAGGCCTGGCCGTTGGGTGCCGACGCCGCCTGCGGCCGTGCGTCGTACGCCTGGCCGGCGTTGAAGGAAGGAGCCTCGTAAGCCGGAGGCGGCGGCTGCTCGTAGGAGGGGGCCGGCTGCTCTCCGTAGCGCACGGCCTGCATCGGCCCGGTGGGGTCACCGACCGCCGCCTCTGCCGCCGGGCCGACGGCCGCGGAGGGCGCCTGGTACGCGAAGCCCTGCTGGCCGGGCCCCGCGTAGGCCTGCGGGCCCGCCTGGAGATCGCCGTAGGCCTGCTGGCCCGGGGCGGGGAAGGCGGACGGCAACTGCGGCCCGCTGTTGTACGAGGGCGCGGGTTCGCCCGACTGGGGCTGCTGGTACTGAGGCGCTCCCCCGTACCCGCCCGGCTGGACCGCGCCCGGTTGCGGCCCGGTCGAGTACGAGACGGCGGGCTGCTGCCCGGCGTCCTGGCCCGGGCCAGGCGGCGGCGCGGCCGGGCGCTGCCCCGCGCCGTACCCGGTGGCAGCGCCGTACGCCGGATTCGGCTTGGAGATGTACAGGTAGTCGGTGCTGTGGTCGGCCACCTTCCGGTCGGCCTGCCGGGACTGCCCGTCCGGACCGGGCTGGCCGTACTGCCCCGGGTCGCCGTACTGGCTCGCCTGCTGGTACTGGCCGTACTGCTGCCCGGGGCCGTACTGGTCGGAGCCGTACTGATCCGGGCTGTACTGATCCGGGCTGTACTGGTCCGGGCTGTACTGGTCGGAGCCGTACTGGTCGGGCGAGCCGTCGTGCTGAGCGCCGGGGCCGTACTGGTCGCTGCCGTACTGGTCGGGCGAGCCGTAGCGCTGCCCGGTCCCGTACTCGTCCGGCGTGCCGTACTGCTGCCCGGCCGGGTACTGCCGCCCCGCGTCGTAGCCCGGCGCCGCCTCGGGCTGCGCGGAGCCGTACCGCTGCGCACCGCCGTACTGACCGGGGCCGTACTGGTCGCCGTCGTACTGGTCCACGCCGTACTGTTCCCCGGTGGCCCGGCCCCGCGACCCGTTGGGCGCCTCCGAGCCGTTCCGTCCCTGGGCCGCGCCGGCCGCGGCGAACCCGTCGGTCTTCGTGCCGTTGCTGGCGAGCAGCCCGTAGGCGGACGCGTGGTCGTCGGTGAGGGCGGTCATCATGCCGGTGAACGGCTCGGCGGGGGCGGCGATCGCCAGGCGGGGGCGCTGGCCGCCCACAGCGGCGGAGGCCGGGGCGTCGTCGGCCTGGCCGGACGCGCCGCGCCGCAGGGAGTCCACCAGCCGGGTGAGGTCGTCGATCGGCAGCCGGAAGGTACCGGTGCACGTCCCGCCCTGCCAGATGCTGAAGACGGCGACGCCGGTGTTCGAGTACCAGCTCAGCCGCATGCTCCGCGAACTGCCCCGTACGTCGAAGAAAATCTCGCCGAGCCGAGGCAGGGGTGCTGCGTCCGACGCTGACATGCTGCCCATCTATGGCCCCCCAGGCGAACGTTTGTCCACTTCGTACAGAGTAGGGCCCGTACGCCTCACGCGTGACCTACTCGCGGCTGTCGGCCGGGCTTTCGCTGGCCGGGTGCGGCGCCGTCCCTTCATCGGCCGGCGGCGACGCGCGGAGCGCCGCACCGCCGGGAGCGCCGGGAGCGCCGGCCGACCGCCGGGAGCGCCGTCCGGCGACGCACCGAAAAATATTTACGACGCGCGGTGAGAAAAATGCCACCCCGCCGTGCGCGGACCCGGGGGCTGGTGGCATCATAGTCCCCAGGCTTTCCTGCCCCCTCTTGCGGCGGATCTTCCGGCTGGCAGCAGCTAACGGGTCAGCTACCGGGCACTGTCCACCGAACGGGTCTTCCCGTTTGGGACGGCACAGCGCATTCTGGTGGCGTGCGTCGTTTTGGTGGGGGCTAGGCGGATGCCACGCATGTGCCAGCCTCCGGCTGCGCTGCAAGCAGCAACCTCAGCGGGGCGCGCGCGAGCGCGCGAAAACGCGCGGGAACAGTATGACGCCGTTGAGCGTTGCAGCTTGCAACAGCAGTTACCGCGCAGGACCGGACTCGCGTGCATGCGGGTCAATAGCAAGAGTAACGCAAGATCTAAGCAGATTTGTTGAGGTGATTGATCCATGTCCCAGGTGCGTAGGCAGACGGCCGTGCTTCCCCGCCCAAACTGGGGGTGGCAGGACGCTGCCGCGTGTCGCGGCGAGGATCTGATGCTCTTCTTCGGCCCGGACGGTGAGCGGCAGCCAGAGCGGGACATCAGGGAGCGCAAGGCCAAGCAGGTCTGCGCGAGCTGCCCGGTCCGGCTTGACTGCCTGAACTACGCCGTGGCCCGGCCGGAGAAGTACGGCACGTGGGGCGGCCTGAACGAGGACGAGCGCTCGGCTGAGCGCCGCCGCCGGATGCGCCGCGCCAACGCGGCCTGACGCAGCGACAGATCCACGCAGCATTCGTTCGAAGGACCGGGCACGACCGCGGTGTCCCGCGATCAGGCCCGGTCCTTCGGTTTCTCCGGGGTGCGGGGAGCCGTCTCGCCGGGAGAGAGCCCGGGAGAGAGCAGCGTCAGGACGTCGGCATCGGACAACTGGCCGAAGTCGGCGTACCACTCGCCAACGCTCCGGAACCGGCGCGGGGTGACCAGGGCCACCACCTCGCAGGCTTCCGCTGCCACGGCGCTGGCCGCCCCGGGGTCCGCGACGGGCACGGCGAGGACGACCCGCCGCGCGCCGCGCGACCGGAGCGCGCGCACCGCGGCCCGGGCCGTCACCCCGGTCGCCAGCCCGTCGTCGACCACGACGACGGGCGCCGCCGCCAGGTCTGAGTCTCCCCGCCCGGCCAGCCCTGCCCATCCGCCCAGCCCTGCCCGCCCGGGCGCGTAGATCGCGGTCCGCCTGGCCAGTTCCGCGCGCTCGCGGGCCACCACGCCGGCGAGGTCGTCCCTGGTCAGCCCCACCCGGCCGAGCATCTCCTCGTCGAAGAAGGGCTCGGCCGCCCCGCCGGCCCCGTCCTCCGCGATCGCGCCGAGGCCGAGCTCGGGCACCCGCGGGTGGCCGAGCTTGCGTACCAGCAGGATGCCGAGCGGGGCGTGCAGCGCCCGGGCTACTTCGGCCGCGACCGGGACACCGCCGCGTGGCAG
The DNA here is from genome assembly GCA_027326205.1 of Actinomycetota bacterium. Lineage (GTDB taxonomy): Bacteria > Actinomycetota > Actinomycetes > Streptosporangiales > Streptosporangiaceae > Trebonia. The sequence continues at coordinate 8,600 of DAHWEX010000808.1, read as the reverse complement.
GGCGAGCACGACGGGACGGGGGCTGCCGGGCGGGACGGCCATGGCGGGGAGGGACGCGGAGGCAACGGACCGTTCGGGAGGGACATTTCCGGTTTCCCCGAGCACCTCCCGCAGCCGGGCGCCGAGCCGCGCCCCCGCCTGCGCGCGGTCGCGGAACGCGGGCGGGGCGGCCGCCGCGTCGCGGGGCGCGGGGGGACTTGCCATCCCCGGGACGTACCCGGCAGGGGGCAGAATAAAAGAAACACGAGGTCCCGGGCATCCGCCGGGCGCGCACGGGTAGCGTACGGCGCGCCGCCGCTTCCCGCGTCCCGGGCCGGGCACGGCGAGCAGGGCACGGCGAGCAGGCACGGCGCGGGCGAGCGCGGGACCACAGCGACTCCGGGAGGCACAGCATGGTCTGCCTTGACTGCCGCCAGCGTCATCATGAGAACTGCCCGGGCGGCACCTGGTGCGACTGCCAGCACCAGCCGCCGCCGGAGGCACGCGAGCACGAGGCCGAGCCGGCGATGAGCTGGGTGCGGCAGGGCTAGCGCGGCCGGGAACTGGCCGCATCCTCGACGTCCGCGGCGGAATAGGGCCACCTGGCGCGTGGTTGGCGCTCATGTGATGGACCCCGGCTGGACAAGCAGCGGCAAACTGTGTGATCCTGCTTGGGTGAGTGCTATGGACCCCATGCTCGTCGTGCGCCGGCACGTCGATCTGCAGCGCGTCCGTAGCGCGATGTGTCGTCCTGGACGCTGATCGCCGCCTAAATCCCTTAACTCACGGTTGCTGGCTGCAAAAGTAACCGTCAGTGACGACTGGGCGCGACCCGCGATCCGCCGGGCGGCCTTTTTCATGTTCCGCGCCAAACGGCGGCTTCCAGCGGGTGCGTGCCCGCCGATATCTACGACGACGATAGTGAGGAAGCCGCATGTCTCCCGTGACCGGAGCAACTGCGACGCATGCCCCGGCCAAGCCCCCCCGCCGCAAGCGCGGAGAAGGACAGTGGGCGCTCGGCTACCGCGAACCGCTGAACAAGAACGAGGAAAACAAGAAGTTCGACAACGGGCTCAACGTACGGCAGCGGATCATCGACATCTACGCCAAGCACGGGTTCGACTCGATCGACCCGGCCGACCTGCGCGGCCGCTTCCGCTGGTACGGCCTCTACACCCAGCGCCGGGCCGGGATCGACGGCGGCAAGACCGCGGTGCTCGAGCCGGAGGAGCTCGACGACCGGTACTTCATGCTGCGGGTGCGCATCGACGGCGGGCAGCTCTCCTCCGAGCAGCTGCGCGTCATCTCCGATATCTCCGTTAAGTACGCACGGGGCACCGCCGACGTCACCGACCGGCAGAACATCCAGCTGCACTGGATCGAGATCGAGTCGGTCCCGGCGATCTGGGAGGCCCTGGAGGCGGTCGGCCTGGACACCACCGAGGCCTGCGGCGATACGCCGCGCGTCATCATGGGCTGCCCGCTGGCGGGCCTGGACTGCGACGAGCTGATCGACCCGACCGCGGAGATCAGGACCATCCACGAGGAGTTCATCGGGGACCCTGAGCTGTCCAACCTGCCGCGGAAGTTCAAGACCTCCATCAGCGGGTGCGCGGCCCAGTGCACGCACCACGAGATCAACGACATCGCGTTCGCGGCGGTCAGGCACCCGGAGACCGGCGAGACCGGGTACGACCTCTGGGTCGGCGGCGGCCTGTCGACCAACCCGATGCTCGCCAAGCGCCTCGGTGCCTTCGTGCGGCCGGGCCAGGTGCCCGAGGTATGGCGGGCGGTCTGCGAGGTCTTCCGCGACTACGGCTACCGGCGGCTGCGGAACCGGGCGCGGATCAAGTTCCTGATCGCCGACTGGGGCGCGGCCAAGTTCCGCGAGGTACTGGAGAAGGAGTACCTCGGGTACGCGCTGCCGGACGGGCCCGCCCCGGTCAACGTGGACAGCGGGATGCGCGACCACGTCGGGGTGCACCGGCAGGGCAACGGGCTGAACTACGTCGGGTTCGCGCCGCGCGTCGGCCGGGTGCACGGCGAGCTCCTGGGCGAAATCGCCGCGCTCGCCGACCGCTACGGCAGCGGCCGGGTGCGGACCACCGCGGAGCAGAAGCTGGTCATCGTGGACGTGCCGTCGCAGTCCGTGGAGGACCTGGTCGCGGAACTGGACGCGCTCGGGCTCCCCGCCCGGCCGAGCGTCTTCCGGCGGCACACGATGGCCTGCACCGGAATCGAGTTCTGCAAGCTCGCGATCGTGGAGACCAAGGCCCGGGCGGTGTCGCTGATCGAGGAGCTGGAGCGCCGGCTGCCCGGTTTCGACACGCCGGTGACGATCAACGTCAACGGCTGCCCGAACTCCTGCGCCCGCATCCAGACCGCTGACATCGGCCTCAAGGGGTCGCTGGTGCTGGACTCCCGCGGCGACCAGGTCGAGGGTTTCCAGATCCACCTCGGCGGAACGCTGGCCGGCGGGGACGCCTCCGGCTCGGGGTTCGGCCGGAAGGTGCGCGGGCTCAAGACCACGGCCGAGGAACTGCCCGACTACGTGGAGCGGGTGCTGCGCCGCTACGACGCGGCCCGCGCCGACGGGGAGAGCTTCGCGGCCTGGACGCTGCGGGCCTCGGACGAGGAGCTGTCATGACGATGTCCTCCGGGCGCGCGGTCCCGTTCTACTGCCCGTACTGCGGCGAGGAGGACCTCGAGCCGCAGGGGGCCGCCGACGGAGAGTGGCACTGCCGCTCCTGCACGCGCAGTTTCCAGCTACGCTTCGCCGGCATGGGGGCCGTGCTGTGAACGTTACCGGAGTTAATCAAAAACTAAGCGACAAGCGCTATGACTGGGACCTGAACGCAGTACCCGCCAACACGGGCGACAACCGACACGTGGAGGGTCCGGAGCGCATGCGCAGCCTCGCCGACCAGGCAGCAAGGGAACTCGAAGACGCCTCCGCGGCGGACGTCATCCGGTGGGCGGCCGGCACCTTCGGTGACCGGATCGCCATCACGTCCTCGATGTCGGACGCGGTGATCGTGCACCTCGCCTCGGCGATCAAGCCGGGCATCGACGTGGTGTTCCTCGACACCGGCTACCACTTCGCCGAGACGATCGGCACGCGCGACGCGGTGGCGGCGGTCTACCCGGTGAACCTGGTGAACGTGACGCCCTCGCGCACCGTCGCGGAGCAGGAAGCCGAACTCGGGCCGCGGCTCTACGGGCGCAACCCGGACCTGTGCTGCTACCTGCGCAAGGTGCAGCCGCTGGAGCGCGCCCTGGCGGGCTACGACGCCTGGATCACCGGCGTGCGCCGCGAGGAGACGCTGTCGCGGCGCACGACCAGGGTCGTGGAGTTCGACGAAAAGCGGCAGAAGGTCAAGGTCAACCCGATCGTGGCCTGGACCTCCGAGCAGGTGGACGAGTACATCGCGTCGAACGGCGTGCTGGTGAACCCGCTCGTCTACGACGGGTACCCGTCGATCGGCTGCCGGACCTGCACGCTGCGCGTCGAGGCCGGCGCGGACCCGCGGTCCGGCCGGTGGGCGGGAACGGGCAAGACCGAGTGCGGCCTGCACGTCTGATCCCGCTCGTCGCCGTCGCGCACGGGTCGAAGGACCCGCGTGCGGCGGCGACGGTCGCCCTGCTGGCCGAGGCGGTGCGCGAGCGCGCGCCCGGACTCGACGTGCGGACGGCGTTCCTCGACCACAGCGCGCCGTCGCTGCCGCAGGTGCTCGCGTCGCTCGCACCCGACCGTGCTGACCGGGGAGACCGTGCTGGCCGGGGAGACCGTGCTGACCCGGGAGGGGGAGCGGCGCCTTACCAGTGCGTCGCGCTGCCGCTGCTGCTGACCGCCGCCTACCACAGCAAGTCCGACATCCCGGCGCAACTCGCCGCCGCCGTCGCGGCCCACCCCGGCCTCGACGTCGCCCGCGCGGGCACGCTCGGCCCGCACCCGCTGCTGCTGACCGCCCTGGAGCGACGGCTGCGGGAGGCCGGCGCGGCCGCCGGCACCGCCGCACAGCGGGCCGCGGCCGGCGTGGTCCTGGCGGCGGCCGGGTCGTCCGACCCGGCGGCGAACGCCACGATCGCCGCCCTGGCCGCGCGCTGGCGTGCCGCGCGCGGCTGGCGGGACGTGGTCCCCGCGTACGCGTCCGCGGCGGGACCCCGGCCGGCCGAGGCGGTGCGCGCCCTGCGGAACGCGGGAGCGGGCCGCGTGCTGGTCGCCACGTACCTGCTGGCACCCGGCTACTTCGCGGACAAGATCCGCGACGGGGCACTCGACGCGGGGGCGGACGTGGTCAGCGAGCCGCTCGGCGCGGCGCCCGAGGTGGCCGAGGTCGTCCTCGACCGCTACCAGTCCGCGGCCGCGGCGCCCGCCGGCCGCGGCGCGGCAGGTGGCCGGCTGGCGCAATTATCGGTGTCGATTTCCCCGTTAGGAAACGCCTTCATCGGGGGAAATCGTCGTGGAATGGACGCATGGCGCGCGGCCGCGCCGCTAACAACCTAACGCGGTAGGCTCATGCGCCTGAAGAGAGTCTCACCGCCGTTAGGAGATGGGTTGCACATCTGGCCAGGCGCCGCGTACCCCCTCGGGGCCACCTGGGACGGCTGGGGGACGAACTTCGCCCTGTTCTCCGAGGTCGCCGACCGGGTAGAGCTCTGCCTGTTCGACGAGGCGGGAACGGAGTCGCGGGTCGAGCTGAGCGAGGTCGACGGCTTCGTCTGGCACGGCTACCTGCCCGCGATCGGCCCGGGACAGCGTTACGGCTACCGGGTGCACGGCCGCTACGACCCCCGGCACGGTGCCCGCTGCGCGCCGTCCAAGCTGCTGCTCGACCCCTACGGCAAGGCCGTCGAGGGCGAGGTGACCTGGAACGAGGCGCTGTTCGACTACCAGTGGTCCGACCCGCGCCGGCCGAACGTCACGAATAGCGCCCCATTTATGCCGAAAAATGTGGTTATAAACCCTTTTTTCGATTGGGGCAATGACCGTCCGCCGCATATCCCGTACCACGAGACGGTCATTTACGAGGCGCACGTGCGCGGGCTCACGCTCCGCCACCCGGAGATCCCGCTGCACCAGCGCGGCACCTACGCGGGCGTGGCCCACCCGGCGGTCATCGACCACCTGAAGCGGATCGGCGTCACGGCGGTCGAACTGCTTCCGGTGCACCAGTTCATCCCCGAGCAGGCCATGGTGTCGCGCGGCCTGACGAACTACTGGGGCTACAACACGATCGGCTTCCTCGCCCCGCACAACCGCTACTGCTCGGCCGGGCAGCGCGGCGAGCAGGTCGGCGAGTTCAAGACGATGGTCAAGGCGCTGCACACGGCGGGCATCGAGGTGATCCTCGACGTGGTCTACAACCACACCGCCGAGGGCGACCACCGCGGCCCGACGCTGTGCTTCCGCGGCATCGACAACAACGCCTACTACCGGCTCGACGACGGCGCCCCGTGGCGGTACATCGACTACACCGGCTGCGGCAACTCGCTGAACGTGCGGCACCCGCACTCGCTGCAGCTGATCATGGACTCGCTGCGGTACTGGATCCTGGAGATGCACGTCGACGGGTTCCGCTTCGACCTCGCCTCGGCGCTGGCCAGGGAACTGCACGACGTCGACCGCCTGTCCACGTTCTTCGACCTGGTGCAGCAGGACCCGGTCGTCTCCCAGGTCAAGCTCATCGCCGAGCCGTGGGACGTCGGCGAGGGCGGCTACCAGGTCGGCAACTTCCCGCCGCTGTGGACCGAGTGGAACGGCAAGTACCGCGACACGGTCCGCGACTACTGGCGCGGCCAGCCCGACACGCTCGCGGAGTTCGCGTCCCGGCTGACCGGGTCCTCGGACCTGTACGAGACCAGCGGCAGGCGGCCGGTCGCCTCCATCAACTTCGTGACCTGCCACGACGGCTTCACGCTTGCCGACCTGGTCAGCTACGACGCCAAGCACAACGAGGGCAACGGCGAGGACAACCGGGACGGCACCGACGACAACCGCTCGTGGAACTGCGGCGCCGAAGGCCCGGCGGAGGACCCGGAGGTCGCCGAACTGCGCGCCCGGCAGGAGCGGAACTTCCTGGTGACCCTGTTCTTGTCGCAGGGCGTCCCGATGCTGCTGGCCGGCGACGAGATGGGCCGCACCCAGGCCGGCAACAACAACGCCTACTGCCAGGACAACGAGATCTCCTGGGTGGACTGGTCGCGCGCGGTCGCCGAGCGCGACCTGCTCGCCTTCACCCAGAAGCTGGCCAGGCTGCGCCGCCGCCACCCGGTCTTCCGCCGCCGCCGCTTCTTCCGTGGCGTCTACGCCGGGACGGGCGAAGGGCCTGCCGGCGATAACGCCGTCGACATCTCCTGGCTGACCCCCGCGGGCGACGAGATGACCCAGGGGGACTGGCGCGCCTCGTACGCGAAGTCGGTGGCCGTCTTCCTCAACGGCTCCGCGATCACCGAACCCGACCCGCGCGGCGACCGGGTGACCGACCGGCGCTTCCTGCTGCTGTTCAACGCGGGCGCGGAGCCGATCACGTTCACGATCCCCGAGGCCAGGCTGGGCACCGACTGGGAGATCGTGATCGACACCGAGACCCCGCGCGGCGACCCGAAGGAGGCCATCGGCTTCCTCCCCAAGACCAAGGTCGAGGTGGCCGCCCACGCCATCACCGTCCTGCGCTCCCGCACGTAGGGCCGCGCTGTGCGCCTGTTGCTGTTATCCAGTTGACGGCGGAACCGTCGCCCGTCGGGGCGCCCGCTAGGATCGTCCCGTGCGGATGATCTTTCCTTCGGCTGGCGATGAACTGGACCTGCTCGGGCTGGCCGGGGCCTACGCCTACCCGCGGGAGGCGTGGCTGCGAGCCAACTTCGTATCCAGCGCCGACGGCGCCGCCTACGTCGACGGGCGCTCGGGCGGGCTGTCCTCGCCCGACGACATGCGGATCTTCGGCGTGCTGCGCGTCCTCGCCGACGTGGTCCTGGTCGGCGCGGGGACGGCCCGGGCCGAGGAGTACAAGCCCGCGCGCCCCCGCCCGTCCCTCGCGTCGCTGCGCGAAGGCCGCCAGGAGACGGCGCCGATCGCGCTCGTTACCAGGACCCTCGGCCTGAACCTGGCGTCGCCGCTCTTCGCCGAGGCACCGTCGTCCGCGCGGCCGATCGTGATCACGTGCGCGGCCTCGGACGCCGGACTGCGCGCGGAAACCGCCAAGGTAGCGGACGTGATCGTCGCGGGCGACGAAACCGTCGACCTCGCCGCGGCGGTCGGCGAACTCCGCGGCCGCGGCCTGGGCCGGGTGCTGTGCGAAGGCGGACCGCACCTGTTCGCCGACTTGGCGGCCGCCGGACTGGTCGACGAGTTGTGCCTCTCGCTGAGCCCGATCCTGGCCGGCCCCGGGGCGAGCCGCATCGTCGCCGGCCAGCAGCAGCCCGCCCGCCCGCTGGAACTGCGGCACGTCCTGGCCGGCGACGGCGGCTTCCTGTTCGCCAGCTACGCCGCGGAAAACCAGGCCACAGACCAGTAACGGCCTCCCGAACGGGCCGTTGCTCCGCCCCTCTCGCCCCCGCCGCGCCCCCGGCCCCGCCCCGCTCCGCCGTTACGGCGCTCCGCGCTTCTTGCTGTTATCAGCAAGCATGCCGCTGCTCCATGGAAACTTTGCGCTACGCGGAAACAAAGCACGCGTAGCACGTTCTTTGTTTCCACCTAGTGCGGAGTTACCACGCAAGGACTGCGGGCGCAAACAGGACACAACTGGAAACACGTACATTGGGGGCATTTCTAGCCCCTGCCGGGGCCCACGAGACGCCTCGCCCGCGGCGGCCGCCGCTCAACGGCCGGCGGCTCCACGGCAGGCGGCGGCTCGCAGTCGCCTGGCCACCGCGGGCACCATCCGCGATCCGGGGCCGCACGTTTGTTAAGTCATAACTGATCAGTTATTCTTGACTATATGGACACAGGCGAAACCGTTCCGGATGTCACCGAGGTCGCCGGGAAGCTGCGCGTCTCCGTGGGCCTGGTGGTGCGCAAGCTGAAGCAGGCGCCGGGTGCGGGCGAGCTGACGCTGGCCGAGTCGTCGGCGCTCGGGCGGCTGGAGCGGGGCGGGCCGGCCACCTCCAGCGACCTCGCCCGGGTGGAACGGATCAGTCCGCAGTCGATGGGCGTCACGGTCGCGACGCTGCTCGAGCGCGGCCTGATCGCGCGCAGCCGTGACCCGGAAGACGGAAGAAGGATCGTGCTTTCCATTACCGAAGAGGGCCGGCGGACCGTGCACGACCGGCGCGGCGCGCGGACCGAGCTGATCGCCGCCGCGCTGCGCGACGGCTTCAGCGACGCCGAGCTCGGCCAGTTCCTGGCCATCACGCCGCTGCTCGAGCGGCTGGCGGAGAAGCTCTGATGGGCGCGCCCGCCACCACTCCCCAGAAGGCGGCCAGGCCGCCGAAGCCGGACGCCTACGCCTGGGTCGCCCTCGCCAACACGACCGCGGCGATCTTCATGGCGTCGCTCGACGGGTCGGTGGTCATCATCGCCCTGCCGGCGATCTTCCGCGGCATCGGCCTGGACCCGCTGTCGGCCGGCAACATCAGCTACCTGCTCTGGATGATCATGGGCTACCGCCTCGTCCAGGCGG
>DAHWEX010000076.1 GCA_027326205.1 Actinomycetota bacterium | reverse complement strand
CCGCGAGCTCAGCCTGAACTTCCGCGACGACGTCGCGGTAGACAGCCGGACCGTACATATCTGCGCTCTGCCCGCGCCAGTGCATGACGACATAGGGCACGCCGGCCTTCGCCACCAGGCGGGACATGTAGGGGTCGGCGAGCCCGCCGCTGACGTCGTTGACCAGGCTGACGCCCGCCTCGACCGCCCACTCGGCCACGGTCGTGCGCATGGTGTCGACGCTGACGACCGCACCCGCCTTGACCAGCTCGGTGATGACCGGCTTGACCCGGCGCAGCTCCTCGTCGGCCGGGATGCGCTGGGCACCCGGCCGCGTCGACTCGCCGCCGACGTCGATGATGTCGGCGCCCTGGGCGATGAGCTCAAGGCCGCGCTCGACCGCGGCCGCCGCGCCGAACCACCGCCCGCCGTCGGAGAACGAGTCGGGGGTCACGTTGACGACCCCCATCACCAGGCATCGGTCCGCGGCGGGCGTTCCGGCGAGACCAGGCAGATTGACCATAACGGGTATGGTAAGTCAGCCTGGTGCGCCGTTCCCCACGGACACTTCGTCGCCGTCCCGCTTCCGGGTGGGGGACGGGGCGGCGTCCCGCCTGGCGGCGGCCGCTCGCAGGCGGCGCCGTAGCTTCCCGAGGCCGAGGCGGCGGCCGACTCGCCGCGCATGCCACTTAACCTCCACCCGGGGCCAGACGAGGAACGCCTCGGCTTCGAGGGCGGCGATCGCGATGCGCGGCACGTCCCGGCCGCCAGGGTAGACGAAGAAGCGCGGCTCCCAGACCGGGGAGAACTTCGCGTTGAACTTGTAGAGCGACTCGATCTGGAACCACCGGGACAGGAACACGAGCAGTCCCCGCCACGCCTTGAGCACCGGGCCCGCGCCGATCCGCTCGCCGCGCTCAAGCGCGGCGCGGAACATCGCGAAGTTCAGCGACACCCGCTTAACCCCGAGCCCCTGCGCGGCCTTGATGGCCTCCACGATCAGGAAGTCGTTCAGCCCGCCCTGCGCGGCCTTGTCGCGCCGCATCAGGTCAAGGGAGAGCCCGTCGGTCCCCCACGGCACGAAGTGCAAGATCGCCTTCAGCACTCCGTTCTCCTTGGCGGTCACCAGGACGCACTTCTCGTCGCCCGGGGCGCCGAGCCGGCCGAGCGCCATCGAGAAGCCGCGCTCGACGGTGGTGCCGCGCCAGTTGTCCGCCTCGTGGATAATCGCGTCGAGCTCCTGCTGCGGGATGTCACCGACCCGGCGGACCTCGGCGGTGTAACCGTTCTTGGCGACGCGGTTGACCATCTGCCGGACGTTGCGCATCTGGCGGCCGGCGAGGCTGAAGTCCGCGACGTTGACGATCGCCTCGTCGCCGAGCTCAAGCGCGGTCAGGTCGCCTTCCCGGCACCACACCTCGGCGCCGAGTTCGCTGCAGCCCATCACGGCGGGCCGCCACGCGTGCCGGGCCGCCTCGTCCAGGAACTCGGCGATAACGCCGGGCCACGCCTCCGGGTCGCCGAGCGGGTCGCCGGAGGCGAGCATCACCCCGGCCACCACGCGGTAGCAGATTCCCGCCTTGCCGGACGGCGACCAGATCACGCTCTTGTCGTCGCGCAGCGCGAAGTAGCCGAGGGAGTCACGGTCACCGTGCTTGACGAGCAGCTCGCGGATCCGCGCGGCGTCGCCCGCCGCGAGCCGGGCGCGGGGCTGCGCCGGGCGAAAGAACAGGTAGAGGGTCAGCACAAGCGTGAACAGGCCGAGTGCGCTGGTCAGGATGTGGTAGAGGTCGCCGCGCGCGTCGGACATCCACTCGACGGGCCCGTACACGCCGACGAGCTCGTACAGCACGTCCTGAAGCCGCAGGGTGAACGAGTAGCTCCCCGCCAGCGGCCCGACCGCCAGGTAGCCGAGGCCGATCGCGAAGTCCATGACGACGAGGCCCGCGAAGACCCAGACGGCGGTCCACCGGGTGCGCGGGTCGCCGACCGCGTAGAAGTCCTGGTGCCGGTAAAGCAGGGCGGCGAGCAGGACAACCGCGGTGACGCCGGAGAACGAGACCATGTGGAGGTGCAGCGGCAGGTGCAGCGAGAAGTGGAAAACGATGTCGGTCATGAGCAGCGCGACCACCGCCTGCCAGGCGCGCCGCTTCCGCCGCCGCAGCCCCCGCGCGAGCATCAGCAGCAGCAGGCCGATGATGACGGTCGACGCGTGGGTGACGTTGGTGAGCGTCCCCGGCACGACCGCGTTGACCTTGCGCAGCTTCGCGTGCACGGTGGGCGTCTCGAAGACGGCCAGCACGTCTGAAAGGCCGATGAGGAAAGTAAGAAGGGAGGTTGCCGCGGGAATCCACGTCAGCCGCTTGGCGTCCTTGCGCTCCCGTGAGTTGTCTCCCGGGTCCCGCGCACGCGATGTGTCGCTCTCGCTCATCTCGAATCTCTTGTCAGGCCCCGGATCACGGCGCAGCAGCGTAGTCATACCTCACTCGCCATGTACGACTTCTGCAATCTGCTAAAGATTTCCTTAAAACCAATAGCATCCTTCGCGGCAGGCGACAAGCGCGTCCGCCGGCGTCGGTTTCCCTTAGACACGGTACCTCCATCCGCTCCCCGGCCGGCTGAACGGACCGTAAAGCCCGCACTTCTCATCCTGCCCCGCCGCCAAGCCTTCGACGAACGAGAACCGCCTGGATGGAGAGGTTCGTACAGGATGGAGAGGTTCGTCAGCCGATTCCTCTTGGTAAGACGCGCGCAGAACCTCATTGGTTCATCCGATTCGGGGCGACTTCCGCTGCCCGTCAACCAGCCGACTAAACCAGGACATGCGAGCGCAGGCCGAGGCGACACTCCGGTCGGCGCGAAAAGTACGGTGCGGCCGAAAAAAATATGGAGGGACCATCCGCAGTTACCGGAGGGTCCCTCCAGATCTAATCGTTTCTTACCTATTTCCAAAGAGCAGGGACATCGCCTCGGCCCGGGTTCGCGCTTCCTTGCGGAAAATCCCCCGGACGGCCGACGTGACGGTGGTCGCGCCCGGCTTGCGCACCCCGCGCATCGACATGCACAGGTGCTCGCACTCGAGTACCACGATCACGCCGCGGGGTTCGAGGATCCGCATCAGCGCGTCGGCGATCTGGCAGGTCATCCGTTCCTGCACCTGCGGCCGGCGCGCGTACACGTCTGCCAGCCGGGCCAGCTTGGACAGGCCGGTGATCTCGCCCTTGGCATTCGGGATGTACCCGATGTGTGCCTTGCCGAAGAAGGGCACCAGGTGATGCTCGCACATGCTGTAGATCTCGATGTCGCGGACCAGCACGATCTCGTCGTGCTCCGCGTCGAAGACCGTGGTGAGCACGTCTTCCGGCCGCTGGCGCAGGCCGGCGAACTGCTCCACGTACATCCGGGCGACGCGCGCCGGGGTGTCGACGAGCCCGTCGCGCTCCGGGTCCTCGCCGACCGCGAGGAGGATCTCGCGCACCGCGCGCTCGATCCGCGCCTGGTCCACTAGTCGGGCCACCGGCGGCTGATCCGCCTGCGGCTGGTCGGAAGTGTACTGCTCAGCCGCAGGCTGACCGTTCATCGCGGATTCCTTTAGTCGTTGCCCTCGCCGTCGAGACCGTAGCCGAGCGCCTGGCCGTTGGCCGGCCCGGGGATGCCGTCGAGACCGGAGCTCGCGGCGAGCGCCAGTTCCTTCGGCGACATGACCGGCGGGCGCTCGGACGGCAGCCGCTTGCCGTAGCCGGTGTAAGTACCGCGGATGGGCCGCTTCTGCACGGGAGCGAAGACCTCAAGCACCTGCTTGCGGGACAGCGTCTCGTGCTCAAGGAGCTGCAGCACCAGGTTGTCGAGGACGTCGCGGTACTCAACGAGCACCTCCCACGCCTCGTCGTGGGCGGCCTCGATCATCCGCTTGATCTCCTCGTCGATCGCCGACGCGATCTCCTCGGAGTAGTCCCGGCTGTGCGACCGGTCCATGCCGAGGAACGGCTCGGCGTCGCCGCTGCCGAACTTCCGGGCACCGAGCCGCTCGCTCATGCCGTACTCGGTGACCATGGCGCGGGCGATCTGGGTGGCCTTCTCGATGTCGTTGGCGGCGCCGCTGGTGGGCTCGTGGAAGATGATCTCCTCCGCGGTCCGGCCGCCGAGCAGCATCGCGAGCTGGTCCTGCATCTCGGCGCGGGTGGTGAGGAACTTGTCCTCGGTGGGCAGCGCCATGGTGTAGCCGAGCGCCCGGCCGCGCGGGATGATCGTGACCTTGTGCACCGGGTCGGCGTTCGCCATCGCGTGCCCGACGAGGGCGTGGCCGCCCTCGTGGTAGGCGATGAGCTTCCGCTCCTTCTCCGACAGCAGCACGCTCTTGCGCTCCGGGCCGGTCATCACGCGGTCGATGGCCTCCTCGAGCGCGGCCATGTGGATCTGCTTGCCGTTGGTGCGCGCGGTCAGCAGCGCCGCCTCGTTGATCACGTTGGCGAGGTCCGCGCCGGTGAAGCCGGGGGTCCGCCGCGCGATGATGTCCAGGTCGGCGTCGGGCGCGATGGGCTTGCCCCGGGCGTGCACCTTCAGGATGCCCTTGCGGCCCGTCAGGTCCGGCTGGGCCACGACGATCTGCCGGTCGAACCGGCCCGGCCGCAGCAGCGCCGGGTCGAGGATGTCCGGCCGGTTGGTGGCGGCGATCACGATCACGCCGCCCTTGGTGTCGAAGCCGTCAAGCTCGACGAGCATCTGGTTCAGCGTCTGCTCCCGCTCGTCGTGCCCGCCGCCCAGGCCGGCGCCGCGGTGCCGGCCCACGGCGTCGATCTCGTCCACGAACACGATCGACGGAGCGTTCTGCTTGGCCTGGTCGAACAGGTCTCGGACCCGGGACGCGCCGACGCCGACGAACATCTCCACGAAGTCCGAGCCGGAGATGGAGTAGAACGGGACGCCCGCCTCGCCGGCGACCGCCCGGGCGAGCAGCGTCTTGCCGGTGCCGGGCGGGCCGTACAGCAGCACACCCTTGGGGATCTTCGCGCCGATCGCCTGGAACTTCGCGGGATTCTGCAGGAATTCCTTGATCTCCTGCAGCTCCTCGATGGCCTCGTCCGCGCCGGCCACGTCGGCGAAGGTGGTCTTCGGCGTGTCCTTGGTGATCAGCTTGGCCCGGGACTTCCCGAAGTTCATCACCCGGGACCCGCCGCCCTGCATCTGGCTCAGGAAGAGGAAGAACAGCAGCCCGATCACGAGGTACGGAACAAACGTCTCAACGATGGAAAGCAGCGCGCTCGTCTTGGGGATCTGGACGTCGTAACCCCCGGGGAGCTGTCCCGCGTTCGCCTCGGCCTGCAGTTGCTGCTGCAGCTGGAGGCCCTGGTCGGTGATGAAGTCGGCCTGGTACTGCTGGCCGCTCTTCGTCGTGACCTGGATCGTCTGGTTCTTGTCGGTGAGGATGGCCGACTTGATGTCGTGGTTGTCGATGAGCTGGACGATCTTGCTGGTGCTCACCTGCTGGACGCCGCCACCGGAGTTGGCCCAGCCCAGCGTGATGATGATGACCAGCACCGCAAGCAACACGAGCAGCAGCGGTCCGCGGAAAAAACGCTTCAATTCCATTGCGAGCGACCCCCTCGGCCTGGAGCCGTTCCCTCCTGACCAGCCTCACGTCCCGCCGACCACCGGCGGCACTGCCATGCATTGCGCATAGTAATTACCTGACGGTACATCAACGCATTCTTCAGCGTGATGTGTTCCCCCCGTACACCTCGGGGGCCAGCGTCCCGATGAAGGGAAGGTTACGATAGCGCTCCGCGTAGTCCAGCCCGTAGCCGACCACGAACTCGTCCGGGATCTCGAATCCGGTGTACGCGACGTCGAGGTCCATCTGCACCGAGTTCGGCTTGCGCAGCATCGCCGCGATCGCCACCGAGGCCGGGTCGCGCGACTTGAGGTTGCTCACCAGCCAGGACAGGGTCAGCCCGGAGTCGATGATGTCCTCGACGATCAGCACGTGCCTGCCGCTGATGTCCGCGTCCAGGTCCTTGAGGATGCGTACCACGCCGGAGGACTTGGTCCCCGAGCCGTATGAGGACACGGCCATCCAGTCCATCTGGACGGGCAGGTGCATGGCGCGGGCGAGGTCAGCCATCACCATGACCGCCCCTTTCAGCACACCGACGAGCAGCAGTTCACGCCCGGCGTAATCGGCGTCGATCTGCTCCGCCAGTTCCGCCGTCCGCTTGCTGAGCTGGTCGGAGGTGATGAGCACCTCTTTCAGCGATGACCCCATGTCCCCGGCGTCCATAGACCCTGCTCCTTTAGTTCTCGAAACACAGCTGGCCGGCCCGGCGCGACGC
>DAHWEX010000806.1 GCA_027326205.1 Actinomycetota bacterium | reverse complement strand
GGCGGGTCCTGCGTAGAGACCGCGACCGGCGACGGCATGATCCTGGTCCGCGACACCACCGACCGCGACGGCGGCACCCTCAGCGTCCCGGCCGGCGCCTGGGCGAGGTTCACCGCGTCCCTGCGCTAAAGCGGCCCGGGCGACTCTTACCGCGGTGCTCCCTGCGCTAGCAGCCGTTCGGTCCACTTGTCCAGGTTGCGGACCTGAGCGGACCCCGGCCCGTACGCGGCGGCCAGCAGTGGCCGGACCGCGCGCAGTTCGGCCATGGCGGCCTCGGCGTCTCCGCTGGTCGCAAGCAGTTGCGCAATGACGAACCTGGATTCCAGGACCTTTGCCGCTTCCTCCGGATCTGTTGCCGCAGAAGTAGCCGTGTTGGCAATGTAGTAACGAAGCTGGGGAAGGGCCTTGTCCGGCTTCCCCGCCTGCGCGTAGGCGTGTCCGGCCTGGTAGGCGCAGTCCAGCGCCCACGGATCGGCCGCGCCGAGGTACCGCCGGTAGGCCGCCCCCGCCTGCTCGAACAGGGACGCGGCCCGGCCGTACTGCCCCGCCATCAGCAACGCGGCCGCAAGCGCGTGCCGCATCCGCAGTTCGGGCAGCGAGCCCGGGGCGGCCCGGGCGAGCCCGGCTTCGAGCAGCCTGACCGCCTCGGACGGCCGGTCGTCGTCGAGCAGTGACTGGACGTCCGCGCGCAGCCTCTCCGCCTCGTCTTCGGTCAGCGGTGCCTCGTCGGCGACCCTGGCTCGCGTACCGGCGCAAACGCGTGCGCCGCGGGGCACGCGCCCGGCCTCAGGGGCCGCCGGGGTAACCCCGAGTAGCGGCCTCCGGAACGGCCGCACGGGGTCACGGCCGAGATCCCCACCGGGAAGCACCCCGGCATCCGCCGTGCCGCCCGCCATGATGAGCGGCAGGAGCGTCCGGTACACCTCCGCCGCCGGTGGCCGCGCCCCCGGATCCTTGGCCAGCATCGCCGCGACCAGTTCGTCGAGCTCCCCCGTGACCGCGAGCCGGGCCGGCAACGCCGGCACCGGCGCCTCCTGGTGCGCGGCCCGCAGCGGCATCGGTGACGTCCCGTGGAACGGCACGTCACCGGTGAGCAGCTCAAACAGCAGGCAGCCGAGCGAGTAGACGTCGGAAGCGGGCGTCACCAGCTGTCCGGCCCACTGCTCCGGCGACATGTACGCGGGCGTGCCGACGGTGCGGTCGACCTGGGTGAGCCGGGGAAGTGCCCCGGCGCCGCGCAGGATCGCGATGCCGAAGTCGAGCACCTTCACCAGGCCGCCGTCGCTGACCAGCAGGTTCGCGGGCTTGATGTCCCGGTGCACGATGTCCACCCGGTGCACGTCGGCCAGCACCGCGGCGACCTGGGCGACGATGGCCGCCGCCCACGCTACCCGGGGCACGTCGTCGCCGTCGAAGGAGACCGCGTCGATCAGCGTCTCCACCGTCGCCCCGCGCAGCAGTTGCATGACGACCCACAGCCGCCGCTCCCCGGACGGCGAGCCGTCCACGCCGGTGTCGTAGACGGCGGGCACGCCGGGCAGTTCAAGCCGCGCGGTCACCCGGATCTCGCGCAGGAACCGCCGCTGGTCGCGGTCGAGCGCGTCGAGGATCTCCGCCGCCTCCGGCGAGTCCGGCGCGGCGGGCACGTAGGAGGGCGGCCGGAGCAGCTTGATCGCGACCGGCCGGTCCAGCCGCTCGTCGTAGCCGAAGTAGACCTCGCTCATCCCGCCCTTGCCGAGCAGCCCGTCGACCCGGTACCGCCCCGCGATCATCCGCGCGTCAGGCCCGTCAGTTAACATCGTGCCTCCTTTACCACTGGGTCTCCTCTACCACTGTGTCTCCTTTACCACTGGGCCTCCTTGGAGACACGGGGCTCTCCCGTCTCCCGGGCCATCTCCGCCCGCAGCCGGGCCAGCGCCTCTTCCCGGGCCGGGTCGGTGATGATCTTGTAGGCGCGCTTGCGGGCCGCCTCCTTGACCGCCTTGCGGAACTCGTCGTTGTCGAAGTACAGCTTCATGAACTCGGTGTTCCGCTCGGCGTTCTCGGCCACGATCTCGTCAAGCCGCTCGTCGGCCACCTGCCCGAACCGGGCCTCGTCGTTCGACAGCCCGACCTGCTGGATCTTGGTGTCGGCGACCATCACCGCCACGCCCTGGTAAATGAGGATCTCATCGGTGGTGC
Source organism: Actinomycetota bacterium (assembly GCA_027326205.1). Classification (GTDB taxonomy): domain Bacteria; phylum Actinomycetota; class Actinomycetes; order Streptosporangiales; family Streptosporangiaceae; genus Trebonia. Next base: position 114 of record DAHWEX010000806.1, on the reverse strand, counting down.
CGAGATCGAGCCCGAACCGTTCGTTCAGCTCCCTGATGATCTCGGCGAGCTTCTCGACCTCCGGCTCGCGCGACCCGCCGCCGTCGGCCGCGTGCCCGCGCACCACCCCGTCGC
>DAHWEX010000805.1 GCA_027326205.1 Actinomycetota bacterium | reverse complement strand
CTGCCGGAGGTGACCAGGATGATGACGCCGGGCCGGCCGGCCTGCAGCATCCGGCGGGCCGCCTCGCGGGCGGTGTAGAACGATCCGTCCAGGTTCACCGCCAAGCCCTGCCGCCACATCTCGTCCGGGTAGTCGGCGATGCCGCCGCTTGAGCTCAGCCAGGCCGTGTTCACCCAGATGTCGATGCCGCCGAAGCGTGCGGTTACCTCGTCTCCGAGTGCCCGCACGGACGCCGGGTCGGCGACGTCGACGGTGAGCGGTACCGCCTGCGCGCCGGGGGTGCGCTTGCCGATGAGGTCGGCCGTCTCCTGGGCCTTGCCGGCGGCGATGTCGGCCACCGCGACGGCCGCGCCCGCCTCGGCCAGCCGCAGCGCCGTGGCCTGGCCCATGCCGCTGCCGCCGCCGGTGACGACCGCGACGCGGCCGTCCAGCGACCAGAGCCGGGTGAGGGCGGTCTCGGTGAAGTCCGGGATCATGAAGGGTCCTCCTACCTGGCCTTGGCTGGCCGGGGGCGGTCGGGCTCGATGCCGAAGCGTTCGGTGTAGGCCGCGAAGCGGCGGCGGACGCGTTCGGGGACGAAGCCGAACTGCTCGGGGGTGTACTCGTGGGCGCCGTGCTTGCCCTGCGGGTTCTCTTCGGTGAAGTCGTCCACCCGGCGAACGGTCTCGTCGTCAACCGAGACGCCGAAGTGCTCGTAGATCCGGGTCACCGCGGCGACCGGGTCGGTGATCAGGTCGTTGTACTGGACGTCGAGGAACCGCTCGTCGCCGACCCGGTCCCGCACCTCAAGGCCGCGGTGCAGCCCCATCTCCTCCAGGGCCGACCACTCGGCGCCGAACCGCAGCGGGTCGAACACCGGGCTGTTCATCGCGCGCAGGGTGCCGACGAAGCTCACGGCGGACGGGACGGCCTTGGCCGGGTCGCGGTGCGTCCAGACGACGCGGGCGTCGGGGTAGACCTCAAGCAGCGCGTCCAGGCCGAACAGGTGCTTGGGCCACTTGAGGACCCACTGACCCGGATGACGGAACTGCAGGTGCTGCAGGAACCGTTTGTGGTGCTCGTAGACGACGCGCTGGTCGGCGTTGAGGTACCACTCGTAGTACGCGGGGATCCGCTGGTAGGCCAGGTACGTCTGGTTGGCGAAGCTCCAGTCGACGAGGCCGAGGCACTGCTCGGGCCGACGGGCGCCGTAAGGGTGAATCGACTGCAGCCGCGCGGCGTTGGGCCGCCCGTCGATGGCCCGCTGGACCTCGGCGATGCGCGGGTCGCTGCCCGCGGTGGCCGCCTCCGGCGGCGGCGACGGCAGCCGCATCTCCCATTCGGCCGGCGACCGGGCACCGGGCCGGGTGGCGAGCAGCGCCTGGAGGTGGGTCGAGCCGGTGCGCGGCAGGCCGGTGATGACGATCGGGGCCGTCACCTCCTGGGCCGCGATCTCGGGGTAGCGCTTACGGTCATCCACCAGCCGCAGCCGCTTGACCAGGGCCGGCAGCACGAGGCTCTCCGCGATGAGGGCCACCCGCCCGGGCGGGTTACCTGATTCGTGCGCGAGGGACCACAGCAGGACGTCGATCCCCGAGCGGAAAGGAAGGTCGCCGAAATCAGACAGCCCGGACCGTTCTGAGGCCAGATCGAGCAGCCATTCGGACGTGAGGTCCCTCGCGGACACGGTCATCGCGCGCCCTCGCCCGCAGCCTGCGCCAGCCGCCCCGGGAAACGTTCCTCGATGATCCGCCGGAACCCGTCCTGCCACTTGACCTGGCACGGGCCGGTCAGCGAGATCCGCTTCGCGGGGTCGAGGTTGCGCGGGTAGGCGATGACCGGGTCCATCGTGGTAAAGGAGCAGGAGGTACCGAGCTGCCCGGCCACCCACGGGGCGTACCGCTCGACCGAGATCGCGTCGTCACCGCCCCAGTTGGTGACCGTGCCGCCGACCGCGGCCCCGGCGAAGAACGGCTCCAGGTGCTCGGCCATGTCGTCCTCGTGGATCGGGCAGCCGACCATCTCCCAGTCCGGGTTGACCGGGACGGGCTCGCCCTGCGCCACCCGGGTGATGACCCGGACCGGCGCGCCGCCGAAGCTGACCTTGCCGTAGGACCAGTTCATCCGGGCGATGGTGAGCGGCACGCCGTGAATGCGGGACAGCGACCGGGCGACCGCCTCGCCGGCGAACTTGCTGGTGCCGTAGGCGAAGCGGGTGTTGATCCTGGTGCTGCCGCCGCAGCGGTCGGTCTCGGTGTAGGCGTACCAGGGATCGGGGTGGTCCCAGTAGACGCCGCTGGTCGAGACGTAGATCCACGCCCTGGCCCGGTTGAGGTGGTTGAGCAGCAGCCCGGTGCCCTCCGCGTTCTGCCTGAGGCCGGTCTCGATGTCGGGCGGGAAGACGTCGGCCGCGGCGTGGAAGACGTAGTCGAAGTCGTTGGGGACGCCGGAGAAGTCCCCGGTGGTGTAGTCGCAGACGAGCGGCGTGATGCCGAGCGCCTCGACCGCTTCCCTGGACCCGGGCTTGCCGTAGCGGGCCAGGCCGTAGATCTCGTTGTGCGGCGCCAGGATGGCGGCGATCGAGCCGGCCAGCTGGCCGGTCAGGCCGGTCATGAGCAGCCGTGCGTTCTTCAGCATCGGCTCCTCCTCTCGTCGTTCGCGCGCCCCGCGGCGGGGACGGTGATGGCGCTGCGCAGGGCCGAGCGTTCCAGCCCGCCGTACCCGGTCTCGCCGTCCCACTGGTAGCGGGCGAACGCCGGCGAGATCACCGTCCCCGGCTCGTCGCCCGCGTGGGCGCCGTACCGGCGGCCGTCGGGGGCCGGGGTCACGAACGCGCTCGCGATCGTCTCGGCGGTGATGACGGCCCGGTACTGGCCAACACCGGGTCGGCCTGCGTGCAGCTCGATCGTCAGCCGCTCGCCGCCGGGGAGCGCCTGGTCGAGATGGGGCCACGTCACGACGTCGGCGTCGTGCGCCGCGCCGTCGAGGT
>DAHWEX010000802.1 GCA_027326205.1 Actinomycetota bacterium | reverse complement strand
GTCAAGCTCGTCACCGCCGATCCTGATGGATTGGCTGGTCACGATCCCGCCCAGGGAGATGACGGCCACCTCGGTGGTGCCGCCGCCGATGTCCACCACCATGTTGCCGGTCGGCTCGTTGACCGGCAGTCCCGCGCCGATCGCCGCCGCCATCGGCTCTTCGATGATGTAGACCTTGCGGGCGCCGGCCTGGTGCCCGGCCTCCTTGACGGCGCTCTGCTCGACGCCGGTGATGCCGCTGGGCACGGCGACCACGATGCGCGGCCTGGCCATCCTGGTCCGCTTGTGGATCTTCTGGATGAAGTACCGGAGCATGCGCTCGGTGACGTCGAAGTCCGCGATCACGCCGTCCTTGAGTGGCCGGACGGCCACGATGTTGCCGGGAGTGCGGCCGATCATGCGCTTGGCCTCAACCCCGACCGCGACCACCTGACCGGTGTTGGTGTTGAGCGCGACCACGCTGGGCTCGTTGAGCACGATGCCCCGGCCGCGCACGTAGACCAGCGTGTTCGCGGTACCGAGGTCGACCGCCATGTCACGGCCAAGAATCGACAACGCATTGCTCATAGGGTGCGCCAACCCTTCCGGTCATCAAGCGTACAGAACTAGGGTGACCCTATTGGATAAGAATTAGATAACGCCGAGCACGATCTCATGATCACGCTATGAGGACAATACTCGGTAAACTATTCCTGCGGTTCTTGTAAATTTCCCGCAAGTCCCACCGTTTTGTCCCGATTTGCGGGAAAGCGGCGGATCGTGCGGAGGAACGTGCCTGAGTACCGGGTGCGGCCATGGCCCGCGTTCGCGGCCACGACCGCGCCTGGCACCACCGGTATCTATCTAACGGGCGGCCGGTTAAACGAGCTCGGGGAAGAAGATCTTGATCTCCCGCTCGGCCGACTCCGGCGAGTCACTCCCGTGCACGATGTTCTGCGACACCTGCAGGGCGTAGTCGCCCCTGATCGTGCCCGGCAGGGCCTTGACCGGGTCGGTGGCGCCGGCTAGCGCGCGGAACGCCTCGATGGCCCGCTCGCCCTCGGCCACGATCGCGACCAGCGGGCCGGACGTGATGAACTCGACAAGCTCCCCGAAGAAGGGCCTTTCCGCGTGCTCGGCATAGTGCGCGTGCGCGGTGTCGGTGTCGATCGCGCGCAGTTCCAGCGCGATCACCCTCAGGCCCTTGCGCTCAATTCGGGAAATCACGTCACCGATGATGTTGCGCTGAACGCCATCCGGCTTAACGAGGATAAGGGTGCGCTGTGACACTACTGCTCCTTAGTTTGGCTTTTACGTGCTTTTGATTACTGGATCAGGCTGAGCTTACCGGTCAGGCCGGTTTGACCCCGTCGCGTTCCCACTTGCGGCCCAGCCAGATGCCGGTGAACCACAGTGCCGCGAACACGGCGCCGAGGAAGTACATGGCGGTCAGCAGCACGCCCGCGGCGATCACCAGGACCTGGAACACCGAGCCGGCGTAGAGCCCGGCCTTGCCGCGCCCCACGAAGCCGCAGAGCAGGATCGCCACCAGCGCGATGCCGCCGCCGACCGCGGCCGCCGTGCCGACGCTGACGTGGCCGAGGGTCTTGGCCGGGACGATCACCAGCAGGGCGACGACGGCCTCCATGGACAAGACCGTGACCAGCAGGCGCTTCACGGGGAACTCCCTTCCTTCTGCCCTGACGGCACAGTGCTAAGTCGCTAAGTCTCATCAGGAACGTCGAAAAGAAGGGGGTTCTCCTGATCTCCCTGATTCCGGTAGCCGGAGTTGGCGCTGAGGCCGACCGCGCTGGCCGGGGCGAGCAGCAACTGCGCGTCGCCCGCCGTGACGACGGATCCGGTCACCAGGACGGCGACGCCACCGGGGCCGCCGCCTTCCCCGCCGGCCAGGTCCGCGTCCGCCTCGTCCGCCAGGGCGACCGCCGCCTCGATCGCGTTGTCGAGGCGCGGCACCACGTGCACCCGGTCCTCGCCGAAGATGTCGCGGGCCAGTTCCGCCAGTTCCTCGACGGGCATGGTGCGCGGCGAGGAGTTGGTCGTCACCACGATGTCCGACAGGGCCGGCTCGAGCTCGTTGAGCACGCCCTCGACGTCCTTGTCCTCCGCGACCGCGACGACGCCGATGATCCGGTCGAAGCTGAAGCTCTCGGTGAGGGCCTCGACGGTCGCGGCCACGCCGGCCGGGTTGTGCCCCGCGTCCGCGATCACCGTCGGGGAGCGCCGCAGGATGTCGAGGCGGCCCGGCGAGGTCGCGCGGGCGAACCCGGCGCGGACTAGGTCCGGGCCGAGCCCGTCGGCGGACAGGCCGGGGCCGAGCGTGATGGTCGACCCGTCCTCGTTCACGGCGGTCTCGGACACGCCGGCGAAGGCCTCCACGGCGGCGAGCGCGCAGGCGGCGTTGGACGCCTGGTGCGCGCCGAACAGCGGCAGGTAGATCTCGCCGTACGTGTCGCGCAGCCCCTTGAGCACGAGTTGCTGGCCGCCGATCGCCACCTCGCGGCTGAGCACGCCGAACTCGAAGCCTTCCCTGGCGACCGCCGCGCCGACGCTGACCGCCCGCTGCAGCACGATCTCCGCGGCGGCGACCTGCTGCTGGGCGAGCACGACGGTGGCGCCGGGCTTGACGATGCCCGCCTTCTCCGTCGCGATCGCCTCGATCGTGTCGCCGAGCCACTGCATGTGGTCCATGGCGATCGGCATGATCACGGCGACCGCGCCGTCGGCCACGTTGGTCGCGTCCCAGCGGCCGCCCATGCCGACCTCGATGACCGCGACGTCGACGGGCGCGTCGGCGAACGCCGCGAACATCATCCCGGTGAGCACCTCGAAGAACGAGAGCCTGGCGGGCTGCGACGCGTCCACGAGCGATACGTACGGCAGCACTTCCTCGTACAGTTCGACGAAGCGCTCGGCGGACAGCGGCTCGCCGTCGACCGTGATCCGCTCGCGCATCGACACCAGGTGCGGCGAGGTGAACCGCCCGGTGCGCAGCCCCCGCTCGCGCAGCAGCGACTCGATCATCCGCGTCGTGGACGTCTTGCCGTTGGTCCCCGTGACGTGGATGACCGGGTAGGCCCGGTGCGGGTCGCCGAGCACGTTGACGAGCGCCGCGACCCGGTCGAGCGTCGGGTCGATCTGGTGCTCCGCCCGGCGCGACCCGATCTCGAGCTCTACCGCGCGCAGCCGGTCTACGATGTTCACCACGTCTGTCAGCCTACTGCCCTAGTCAGGAAGAGCCCGGAGGCGGGACTCCAGCGTCGCGATGTCCGCTTCCGCCGCCGCGAGGCGGGCGCGGGACTTCCCGATCACGTCGGCCGGGGCCTTGGCGGTGAACGCCTCGTTGCCCAGCTTGGCCGTCATCTGCGCCGCTTCCCTGCGCACGGCCGCGAGGTCCTTCTCCAGCCGCTTGCGCTCGGCTGCGACGTCCACCGTGCCGACCAGATTCAGCTCGACGGTGATGCCCTCGGCCAGCAGCGCGGCGCTGGCCGTGAAGCTGTCCTGCGGAGCCGTCAGCCGCAGCAGCGAGCGGATCGCCTGCTCGTGGCCGGCCAGCGGGGTGGCCTCGATCCCGACGAGCCGCGCGGGCACGCGCTGGCCCGGCTTGAGCCCCTGGGTGGAGCGGAACTGGCGGACCTCGGTCACCAGGCGCATCAGCGACCCGACCTCGGCCTCGGCGGACCGGTCGTCGAACGCGAAGGTGGGCCAGGCGGCCGTCATCACCGAGTCCCGCCCGGTGAGCGCGCACCACAGCTCGTCGGTGACGAACGGCATCACCGGGTGCAGCA
>DAHWEX010000795.1 GCA_027326205.1 Actinomycetota bacterium | reverse complement strand
CGGGCACAGCCACGACATGGAGACGCGGGCCGTCTACGCCGACGTCGTCCGGGAGGTGCACGATGAACTGGCCCAGCGCATCGACGCGGTGACCGCCGAGGGCGTCGACCCGTCGCTGATCGTGCTGGACCCGGGGCTCGGGTTCAGCAAGAACAACGCCGCCCGCGGGCCGGAGGCGCACAACTGGCAACTCCTCGCCGCGCTGCCCGAGATTGCCGCCATCGGCGGCCGGGACTTCCCCGTCCTGGTCGGCGCCTCCCGCAAGAGGTACCTGAGCCGTCTTTTCGACGCCGAGGGCGTAGCGCCCCGGCCGTTCCTGGATAACGACGCCGCGACGGCGGCGATCACCGCGCTCTGCGCCGTCGCGGGCGCGTGGTGCGTCCGGGTCCACCAGGTTCCGGCGAACGCCGATGCGGTCCGGGTGGCCGCCGCCTACCGCTCGGCGGCTCGTCCATGAGGTCACGGCGGGCCGTCCTCGCCCTGGGCGGTAACCTCGGGGACCGGAAGGACATCCTCCAGGGTGGCGTGGACGCGATCGAGAGAATCGAGGGGGTCCGGTTGACGGGCGTGTCGCCGGTCTACGAGACCGTGCCGGTTGGCGGGCCGCCGCAGCCGGACTACCTGAACGCCGTCGTGCTCGCCGACGTCACCATCCCGGCCCGTGACCTCCTCGACCGGCTGCACGAGGTCGAGGCGGCGTTCGACCGGGTCCGCCTGGTGCGGTGGGGACCGCGCACGCTGGACATCGACATCATCACCGTCGAAGGCGAGCACTGCGACGATCCCGAGCTCACGCTGCCGCATCCCCGGGCGCACGAGCGCGCGTTCGTGCTCGTGCCGTGGCATGACGCCGACCCGGACGCGACGCTGCCGGGACACGGCCCGGTCGCGGACCTCCTTGCGCACGCCGGCCTGGCGGGCATCCGCCGGTCCGAGGTGCCGCTCGTGCTGCCGGAGTCGCCGTGGTGAAGCCCACGCGTCCCTGGACGCTGCTGCTCATCGCCGCCCTCGCCGCCGCTGTCACCTGGGCGGTGCTCACCGCCGTCTACGCCAGCCTGCCGCCGCTCACCTGGACGGGAGTGCCCGCCCTGCTCATCGCGGCGGGTGCGGAGGCGTGGTTCGGCCGGGACCTCCGGGCCCGCATCCAGGGGAAGCGGGGAGCGCGCCCGGCCCCGCCGCTGTTCGTCGCACGGGTCGTCGCGCTCGCTAAGGCCAGCTCGCAGGGCGCCGCGCTGCTCGCCGGCGTGTGCGCCGGCTTCATGATCTACCTGTCCGGCATGGTCAGCGCGCCGACACCGCGCGGCGACCTGGTCAACGCCAGCCTGTCGTTCGGTGCCTGCCTGGTGCTGCTGGCAGCGGCCCTGTTCCTTGAGTACTGCTGCCGGGTGCCGGGTGCCGGGGACAGCGACGAGATGCCGCCCCCGCCCCGCGAGTCCCCCTTCCACCACTGATCCCGCCGGCCCCGCCGCCAGCGGCCACGCCGGACTGACGCTGTGACCCGCCGCGCTAAGAAGCAGTTGGCGCTGTGGCACCCCGCACCCGTAGGTTCGGCGCTGTGACCCGCAGCGCCAAGGTGGATTTGGCGGATTGGTGGGTTCGGCGGCGGGGGAGACGGCGGTCGCTGGAATCGGGGGGCGGGACGGGTCGCTATCCTTGTCGGGGCGTTGACCAGCGTAAGAAGGGGCTGTCCGGTACTCGTGGAGACTGGAACTAATGAACATCCGGCCCGGCTGCGGGTCGGCGTCGTCGGGCCGGGACGCGCGGGGACCGCGCTAGCGCGGTCCCTGACCCGCGCCGGTCATCAGGTGACCGCGGCATCGGCCGTTTCCGGGCAGTCCAAGCGGCGGGTCATGGACAACTTCCCGCATGCCGTGCTCACCGACCCGGCGGGCGTGCTCGAGGTGTCTGACCTGGTGCTGCTGACCGTGCCCGATGACGTGCTGCCCGGGCTGGTCGAGGGGCTGGCCGCGACCGGCGCGCCCTACGCGGGACGGCTCGTCGCGCACGCCAGCGGCGCCCACGGCGTCCGCGTGCTCGAGCCGGCGGCCCGGGCGGGCGGGCTGCCGCTCGCCCTGCATCCGGTGATGACCTTCACCGGGCGCGAGGACGACGTCGACCGGATCAAGGGCGTGAGCTTCGGGGTGACCGCCCCCGACCAGTTGCTCCCGGTCGCCGAGGCGCTCGTGATCGAGATGGGCGGCGAGCCGGTCTTCATCGCCGAGGAGAACCGCGCCCTCTACCACGCGGCGCTCGCCTTCGCCGCCAACCACCTGGTCACCCTCGTCGCCCAGGCGGCCGACCTGCTGCGCGAGGCCGGCGCGGACACCCCGAACCGGATGCTCGGCCCGCTGCTCGGCGCGGCCCTCGACAACGCGCTGCGGTTCGGCGACGCCGGCCTCACCGGCCCCGTGGCCCGCGGCGACGACGGCACGGTCGCCGCGCACGTCGCGGCGCTCGCCGCGCACGATCCCGCCGCGCTCCCCGCCTACCGCGCGCTCGCCCGGCTGACCGCCGACCGGGCGCTCGCCGCCGGGATGCTCACCGCCAGCGACGCCGAACGCCTCCTTGGCGTGCTAGGAGACCACTGATGATCATCGCGCGCACCCGCGGCGAACTCGCCGCCGCCTTCGCGGGGGAGACGCGGGCAGACCCTCCCGGGAGACAACGGCAGCGGGCCAGGGTCGTGCTCGTCCCGACGATGGGCGCGCTGCACGACGGGCACCGGGCGCTGCTGAGCCGGGCCCGCGAGCTGGCCGGCCCCGAGGGCACGGTCACGGTCTCGATCTTCGTGAACCCGCTCCAGTTCGGGCCGAACGAGGACCTGGATCGGTACCCGCGCACCCTGGACGAAGACCTGGCCGCCTGCGCGGCCGCGGGCGTTGACCTCGTGTTCGCGCCGTCGGCCCGCGAGATGTACCCGCAGGAGCAGCTCGTCAGGGTCGATCCGGGGCCGACCGGGGAGATCTTCGAGGGCGAGTTCCGGCCCGGGTTCTTCAACGGCGTGCTCACGGTCGTGCTCAAGCTGTTCAGCCTGGTCCGCCCGGACACCGCCGTCTTCGGGCAGAAGGACGCGCAGCAACTGGTGCTGGTGCGCCGGATGGTCGCGGACTTCGGGCTCGGGATCGAGATCGAGGCGGTGCCCACGGTGCGGGCCGGCGACGGGCTCGCGCTGTCCAGCAGGAACAAGTACCTGTCGGCGGCGGAGCGGGCCGTCGCGCCTGTGCTGTACCGGGCGCTCGCCGCGGGCGCGGCGGCGGCCGCCGGCGGCCCCGGGGCGGTGCTGGCCGCGGCGCGAGCGGTGCTCGACGATGCCGGGCGGTCGCTGCCCGCCGGGGCGTCACCCCGGGTGGACTACCTGGCGCTGGCCGACGGGCGAAGCTATGCACCCGTTCGGGATGATGACCGGGATTTTTCCGGGACGGCGGTGCTCGCCATTGCCGCGCGGGTCGGGACGACCCGCCTTATCGACAACGTGCTCGTACAGCTATCGCCCAGGGAGACGGCCCCACGGCCTCCCCGGGAAGGGACGGAACCGCATGCTGCTGACGATTGACATCGGGAACACCAACATGGTGCTCGGTGTGTTCGACGGGGACACGATCGTCGAGCACTGGCGGATCGCGACGGTGCCCGACCGGACGGCCGACGAGATCGCCGCCCTGCTGCACGGGCTGCTGGCGAGGTCGACCGTTGTCAAGGAGCCGGACCTCGCGGGAATCTCGCTGTGCTCGACGGTGCCGTCGGTGCTGCACGAGATGCGGGAGATGGTGCGCAGGTACTACCCGGACATACCCGCGGTGATCGTCGAGCCGGGCGTGAAGACGGGGGTGCCCATCAGGATGGACAACCCCAAGGAGGTCGGCAGCGACCGGATCATGAACTCGCTGGCCGCCGTCCACCTGTACGGCGGGCCGGCGATCGTCGTGGACTTCGGCACGTCGACCAACTTCGACGCGGTCAGCGCGAAGGGGGAGTTCGTCGGCGGCGCGCTCGCGCCCGGTATCGAGATCTCCGTGGACGCGCTGTCCCGGCGTGCCGCCCAGTTGCTGAAGGTGGAGCTGACCAGGCCGCCGCGGGTGGTGGGGAAGAACACCGTCGAGGCGCTGCAGTCCGGGATCGTGTACGGGTTCGCTGGGCAGGTCGAGGGAATCGCGCGGCGGATGGCGGCCGAGCTGTCACCCGAGGACCCGGGGGCGGTAACGATCATCGCGACCGGCGGGCTCGCCCCGCTCGTGATCGACGAGGTGCCGATCATCGACGCGCACGAGCCGTGGCTGACGCTGATCGGGCTGCGCCTGGTCTGGGAGCGGAACGCGGCCAGCGTCCGCGGCGAGGAGCCGTCGCAGGTGCCGAGCCGTCACCGCGCGGTGCGGGAGGGCGATCCCCGGTAGGCCGCCCAGGCGCCGCCGGGCCGACGGCTAACGGCCGGCCCGGCGTCCGCCTGCCAGGCGCGATGCGGACCGCCTGCTAGGCGATGCGGACCGCGCCGACGTACTGGTTCCACCAGACCGCCTCGACCCGGACGAACGCCCCGCTGTGCGGCGCGTCCACCATGAGGCCGTTGCCGAGGTAGAAGCCGACGTGGTCGATGCTCGAACCAAAGAAGAGCAGGTCACCGGGTTCCAGGTCGCTCTGCGAGATGCGCTCGCCGTCGTCGAAGAGGGAACCGGTGTAGTGCGGCAGCGAGAGGCCCTCCTGCGCGTACGCCCAGACGACGAGCCCGGAGCAGTCGTAGGCGTCCGGCCCGGCGGCGCCCCAGAGGTAAGGCTTGCCGACCTGGGTCAGCGCGGCGCGCAGGGCCGTGGTCTCGGCATTGGTGGCCTCGGGGGTCACGTAGCTGGGATAGGTGCCCGTCTGGTTGTAGATGTCGAGCGCCTGCGTCATCACCGAGCTGTTCAGGACCCGCAGCTTGCCGTTGATCGACGCGACCTTGGTGTTGATCTCCGACTGGATCTGGTCCGCCGTCGCGATCTCTTCCTGGGCGGTCACCGATGCCCGCTCGGCGGCGATCTGCTCCTGTCGCAGGGTGCTGACCCGCATGCCGGCCTCGTTGTCGAGTTGCTGGACGGTGGACGCCTGGTTGAGGAACTCACCCGGGTTGTCGCTGGTGAGCATCCGCAGCGTGGGCGTCGTCCCGCCATCCATGTAGCCCATGGCGGCGAGCTGGGCGACGGCGCGCTGACTGCCCGCCATGGCCTGCTGGGCCCGCTGCTCGGCCAGCTTCGCGACCTTCACCTGTGAATTGGCCTGTGCGAGCTGGATCTTCAACGCGTCGTACTGCTGGCCGAGCTCGTCGACCTGACTGGACAGCTGGGTTACTTGCGCCACCTGTTGTTTAAGGGTTGGCGTGGAGGCGGTCGTCTGCGCCAGGCTCGGGCCACTCTGCAGCAAGACGGCCACCGTGGCCGCGGCCGCGGCAAGCGGCACGATTCGTCGACTGACTGTACGCACGTCGCGAACGATATTGGATAGTTATGCGGCTGCCAACCGACTCGGTGGAAGTTTTGCACTTATGACACAGTGCGCGTTCTCCAGCGGAGATTGCCCGGTTTGTGGTATTAGGCGGACGTGCCGGTTTCGGATAGTGACGGCGCCGTCGCCAGGCGAAGTATTAGGCGGGCCGTGCCGATACTCGCTGTGGTCAGCCGATTGTCATTAAGCGCTACAGTAGTTCCGCGATGGAGTACATAGTGAGGCAAGCGCGCACCAGGGATGTCCCGGAAATCCGCGCGCTGATCGATCAGAACGTCGGCTCGGGGCGGCTGCTCGACAAGCACACGGTGAACCTTTACGAAGACATCCTTGAGTTCACCGTTGCCGCGGCGGCTAGCGACGGGGCAGTGGCCGGATGCGGCGCTCTCCACATTATGTGGGAAGACCTGGCCGAGCTCCGCACGGTCGCGGTTGATGAGCGCAGGAGGGGCGCGGGCATCGGGCACTTGATCGTCGATGACTTGCTCGACCGGGCCCGCGCGGTTGGCGTATCGCGGGTATTCGTGCTCACCTTCGCGGTCCCGTTCTTCGCCGGCCACGGTTTCACGGAAATCAGCGGGACGCCAGTCGCGCCCGAAGTCTACGCCGAGCTGCTCCGCTCTTACGATGACGGCGTGGCCGAGTTCCTCGACTTGGACCGGGTTAAGCCGAACACGCTGGGAAACACTCGCATGCTGATGCGCCTGTTAACGTTTTACTCAGTTTCGGGGAAGGGCGGGTCGCGGCGTCGGCCGGCGAGCCCGCGGCCGGGATCGCTGGGCGACGCCCCCCGAACCTGCGGGTAGAGTTCCTGTTGCCTGCGGGGGAGAGCCCCCGCAGCCCCTAGGTCGAGGTAAGGGTCATGCTGCAGGATCTCGCCGCGCTCGCCCCGCCTGCGATTGTCTGCGTCGCCTTTCTGGTCGGCGCGTGGGCTATCGTGCGCAGGGAACTGGCGCCAAAGCGCCGGGCGCGTGCGGTCGCCAACGAACAGCCTCCGGAGCAGGCGGATCACCCGCACGCCGGAAGCTGACATTTCACAGAATCCGCGTTTTACCAGTCATACCGATCGGGTATGTGCTTCTGTGAAGATGCTAAGAAGTCGTATGGTCGTGAGTTTGGGCGCATCTCCCGCCCGTGTCTGGACGATATGCCAAGTGCGCGCGCCTTTTTCGGCGCGTCACGTGGTCGATGCAAGCCGATACAAACTGTGATCCTTCACTTACGACGGTTGTTGGCCGTATCGCTGGCGGCTATCTTGTTAGTGCTAAGTATGGTCCCGGTAATTGTGTGACTCAAGAGCTGGGTATATGTTTGGCATCCGAAAATGGTACTCCGCGGAAGGGGCCGAATCTCCATGGCACAGAAGGTACAGGTGCTACTGGTCGACGACATCGACGGTAGCGAGGCGACCGAGACCATCAGCTTTGGTCTCGACGGTGTCGCGTATGAGATTGATCTGAGTTCCGGCCACGCGGGCCAGCTCCGTACCGAGCTTGCTCAGTATGTGGAACACGCGCGTAAATCGGGCGGCGCGCAGCTTCGCCGCCGTCGGCAGCGCAACGGCGCGGGCCGCGAGCAGAGCGCGCGAATCCGCGAGTGGGCGCGGTCGCACGGTCACAACGTGAATGAGCGCGGCCGGATCCCCGCGAACATCGTTGCCGAGTACGAAGCAGCGCACTGAGCGCGGCGACTGGCCGGCCTGCTGCCGCCGCTCTCCGCGGCCGGTTCCGCGGCCCCTGTTCGCTCGGGGCGTAGCGCGGGCGTTCGCTGGTGGCGTACTTGGAACTACGTTGCCAAATGGCGCTGTTGGATGGGGTGAAGGCCGGGTGTCCGGGGAACGTCATCTGTAGTTGGCGCATATCGCGTTACGTACAGGGTCGGGCACGCGGCTACCATGCGGAGCAGGCGGGAACGCCGAAACCTGCCGGATCCCCGCTGTGAGGAGAGCGACGACATGTTCGAGAGGTTCACCGACCGGGCGCGGCGGGTTGTTGTCCTGGCGCAAGAAGAAGCCAGGATGCTCAATCACAACTACATTGGCACGGAGCACATCCTGCTTGGCCTCATCCATGAGGGCGAGGGTGTTGCGGCCAAGGCGCTCGAGTCGCTTGGGATAAGCCTGGAGGCGGTGCGGCAGCAGGTCGAGGAGATCATCGGCCAGGGCCAGCAGGCGCCGTCGGGGCACATCCCGTTCACCCCCCGTGCGAAGAAGGTGCTTGAGCTTTCGCTGCGTGAGGCGCTGCAGCTCGGTCACAACTACATCGGGACGGAGCACATCCTGCTCGGCCTGATCAGGGAGGGCGACGGCGTGGCCGCGCAGGTCCTGGTCAAGCTGGGCGCGGACCTGAACCGGGTCCGCCAGCAGGTCATCCAGTTGCTCCACGGCTACCAGGGCAAGGAGCCGACGTCCGGGGCCGCGAGCGGTTCCACCGAGTCGGCGCCGTCGACGTCGCTCGTGCTCGACCAGTTCGGCCGCAACCTGACCCAGGGCGCCCGCGAGGGCAAGCTCGACCCGGTGATCGGGCGCGAGAAGGAAATCGAGCGGGTCATGCAGGTGCTGTCGCGGCGCACCAAGAACAACCCGGTCCTGGTCGGCGCGCCTGGCGTCGGCAAGACCGCGGTGGTCGAGGG
>DAHWEX010000779.1 GCA_027326205.1 Actinomycetota bacterium | reverse complement strand
CGGGCACCTGCTCAGCCGCGCCCGCGCCCTGCTCGGGACGGCGCTGCCGCCGGTCCGGCGCCGCTGGGCCGGGGTCTATAGTGAGGTCATCGGCACCTGTGCCCTCTACCATCGCTCCGCCGTCGCCCCCGGCGTGGTCCTGGTGACCGGGCCGGGCGGGCGCGGCATGACCTGTTCGCCCGCGATCGCCGAGGAGACCTTCCAGTGAGCCGCATCTCCGTTCTCTGCCTGGACATGGCCGGCACGACCGTGCACGACGGCAATTCGGTGATGGACGCGTTCGCCACGGCGATCGCCAGCCGCAACCTGCCCGTCCGCGAGTACAACAGCGCGATGAAGTACGCGCGGGCGACGATGGGCCAGTCGAAGATCGAGGTCTTCCGGCACATCCTCGGCGACGAGGAGGAGGCGCGGGCCGCCAACGCCGCGTTCGAGAAGCACTACGCCGGCGCGGTCGCGGACGGCGGCGTCGCCCCGATGCCCGGCGCGGAGGAGCTGTTCGCCGCCTGCCGGGACGCCGGGATCCGGGTGTGCCTGGCCACCGGGTTCGCCCCGGTCACCCGGGACGCGATCCTGGCCGCCCTCGGCTGGGGATCCCTGGTGGACCTGGTCCTGTCCCCGGCCGACGCGGGGCGGGGCCGGCCCTGGCCGGACATGCCGCTGACCGCGCTGCTGCGCCTGGGCGGCGGCTCGGTGCACGAGCTGGCGGTCGTCGGCGACACCCCGGCCGACGTCGAGTCCGGCCTGCGGGCCGGCGCGGGCCTGGTGGCCGGCGTGCTGTCGGGCGACTCGGCCCGCGCCGAGCTGACCGCCGTCCCGGCCGCGACCGGGCTGCCCGGCACCCCGCTGATCCTGGACTCGGTCGCGGATCTGTTCCCGCACCTGGGCTAGCGCGCCGGCGACCGCCGCGCTAGCGGCGGGCGCGCAGCGAGCGCGGCGTCTGCCGGGGCGGCCGCGCCTCCTGCGGGCCGAGCGGGAGCGGCGACGGCGGCTTGATCTCCGCGAGGCGCAGGGACGTCACCAGGCGCTGGCCGCCCCGGGTGGAGAGGCTGGCGAGGACCTGGCCGAGCTCGTTGACGTCGCGGGCGACCACCGACAGCAGGTAGTCGGGCTCGCCCGCGAGGTTGTCCGCCGCGATGACCTGGGGCAGGGACCGGACGTGGTCCTCGAAGACGGCGCTGGAACGCGGGTCGTGGCGCGACAGCGTGGCCGCGATCCACACCTGCAGCGGGAAGCCAGCCAGGGCCGGGTCGACGTGCGCGCGGACGATCCGGATGACGCCCGACTCCTTGAGCGCCCGGACCCGGTGCAGCGTCGCGGCGGGCGACAGCCCGGTCAGCCGGGCGAGTTCCACGTTGGTGCGGTCCGCGTCCGCCTGCAACGCGGAGAGCAGCAGAATGTCAATTTCATCAAGCTTAACGGCCATATCGCCAAATTATATTTGGCCAACACCGTCCAACGTCAAATAGCGGCCGTGGACGCTGCACCCTGGAAGACATGCAGACCCCCCTCGTCCTCCGTGGTTCCCAGTCCCGTGCCGTCGCCGCGCTCGCCGCCGCTGGCGTGGCCTGGGGGACCAGCGTCCCCCTGTCCAAGGCCGCGCTGGAATGGCTGCCCCCGGCGTGGCTGGTGGTCGTCCGGTTCGGGGTCGCCGCCGCGGTGCTGGTCGCCGTGGTCGACCGGGCGGCGCTGCGCGCCGCGCTGCGGTGGCCGGTGCTCGTCTGGGGGGCCGCCGGCCTCGGCGGGTCCGTCCTGGTGCAGAACACCGGGCTGGCCCGGACCAGCGTCACGCACGCCTCGCTGCTCATCGGGACCGGGCCGGTGCTGGTCGCCGTCATCGCCGCGGCGTGGCACCGCGACGTGGCCCGGCCGGTCGCCTGGGCGGGGTTCGCGGTGTCGCTCGCCGGCGTCGCCGTGGTCGCCACCGGTCAGGGCGGCGGCGCGACCGGCGCGGGCGACGCCCTCGTGCTCGCGTCGGTGCTGCTCGCCTCCGCGATGACCGTGGCCCAGGGACGCTTCCTGCGGGGCCAGGACCCGGCGGCGATCACCGCCGCGCAGTTCATCGGCGCGGCCGTCGCCGCCCTCCCGTTCGCCCTCGTCTCGGCGGGCGCCCCGCCCGCCCCGCACGCCGTGCTTCCCGTGGCCGCGGTCATCGGCCTGACGGCGGTGGGCACGCTCGTGCCGTTCACCTTGTTCGCCTACGGGCAGCACCAGGTGCCGACCGAGATCGCCGGCGCCTTCTTGAACCTCGAGCCGCTCGTCGGGGCCCTGGCGGGCGTCGCCGCGTTCGGCGACCCGGCCGGGCCGCGGCTGCTCGCCGGCGGCGCGGCCATCGTCGGCGGCATCGTCATGAGCAGCGTCCCGGCCCTGCGCGCCCGGCCGGGCCGCCGGCGCCTCGCGACCGTGAGCTAACGTTCCCCGCGAGGCTCAGCGGTCGCTCTTCGGGACCTGGAAAATCGTCACACCGCCGACCGTGACGTGCTTGTAGTCGATCCCGTTCTTGCCGACGGCGTACATCGACCGCTCCGCCCAGGCCCGCTCGACGATGACCGCGCCGATGTGGTCCCTCTTGACGTAGGCCTTGAACGCGGCGACCCGCTGCGGGCCGACCGACGGCGGGAGCGAGCTGAGGGCCTCCACCTGGCAGGGCACCCCGTCCTGGACCGGTTTCAGCGCCGGGCACGCGCCCTGGTCCGGGTTCAGCGACGCGTTGATGAACCCGCCGGCGACGTTGAAGTAGTAGCCGGCCTCGGCCTGGAACAGCAGCATCGCGTTGCCCCGGTGCGAGAGGATGACCACGTTCTCCCCCGGGCTGAGGTAGCGCCGGTAGAGGCCCTGGGCGAAGAACGCCGGGATCTCGTCGCTGAGCCGCAGCCCCGGATTCGCCTGTTTCCAGTTCACGGCCCGGGGCGTCACCACCGAGGCGAACGTGGGCAGGTTCGCGAGGATGGCGAGCAGCGACGCCGCGGCCAGGCCCCAGCGGGCGGCCAGCGCGATCTTGCCCTTGCTCACCTGCGCCAGCCACAGCGCCATGACCAGCGCCAGCACGAGCTGGCCGACGTCCATCAGCCGCTGGGACTCCGCGCTGTTCAGCAGCGGCAGGCTCCAGACGTAGCCCCACGGCAGGGTCGCCACGACCTTGTCGTCGATCACCAGCTTGGGGCCGAGGGCGAGCAGGAAGATGACCACGTACAGCGGGACCAGCAGCCTGACCAGCCGGCTGGACCAGTGGAAGACCGCCGCGAGCACCAGGAGCACCAGCAGCGGCACGCCCACGTAGACGGTGGGGGTGCGGTCGTAGCCGGCGACGCCCGCCAGCCAGCTCATCCCGAGCAGCCGGTCCGGCTCCAGTCCCTGCGGCGTGAACAGCTGCCGCGGCCCCCGCGGCACGACCACGCCGGCCAGGTCCACCCAGTACGCCGTCGACTGCTGGTGGAACGACCGCGGCACCTCGCGCAGCGCGTAGTACAGGTACGGCGCCGCCAGCACGAGGCCGCCGGCGTAGGCGATCGCGGCGTCGGCGGCCAGCCGGATCACCCGGGGCCGCGCGTCTGCGGCCGCGACCAGGTAGCCGGTGACCAGGGCGAGCGGCGCGACCAGGGTCAGGTCGGCGAACGCCTCGAGGAACGTGTAGAACTCGGCGGCGAACGCGAGGGCGGTCCAGGTCAGGAAGGCCCGCCGGCTCAGCGACCCGTCCCACCAGCGCAGGACGAGGTAGGCGAGCAGCGGAAGCAGCAGCGTCACGGTGAGGTTGGGCTGCCCCGAGGCCTCGTGGGAGATCTCGTAGTCGCAGAAGCCGAAGACCGCCCCGGCGGGCAGCGCGGCCCAGAACCTGCCGGTCAGCCGGCGGCAGAGGATGAACGCCGCCCAGGCCGAAGCGGGCGGGGCGAGGAGCAGCGTCAGGTTGAGCGACGCCACCGGCCCCGCCGCGGCCGTGACCGGCCACATGAGCACGGACACCGCGGGCGTGGTGGTCACCCAGGCCAGGCTGACCCCGCCCGGCGCCCAGATCTGGTGCGAGTACAGCGGGTTGAGGCCGTGGGAGATGGCGTAGGGCCACCAGGCCATGCCCCAGACGTAGAAGTTCGCGTCCACCTGGCCCTGCTGGACGTACGGCACGTTCAGGTGCGGCAGCAGCGGCTGCGCCAGTCCGGCGGCCATGCCCGCCAGGTAGATCACGAAGGCGATCAGCCCCTGCAGCGCCGGCCCGGGGGCGCGCCAGTTCCGGCCCCGCCCCTTCTCGCCGGGGTCCCCCGGCTCTCCGGCGGCGTCCGCCTGCCTCCCGGCGCGAATCGCCGGCGCCGTCCACCGCACGAATGCAGACCCTTTCCGTCGTCCTCGATCACGACCGCCGGGCAAAAATACCACGGTTACGCCCGCGGGGTGCGCGATGCCGGAACTGCCCGCACCGCCAGCCCGGGCCGGAGGTAAGGCTGTCCACAGGCCGTATGGACAGCGCTGTGCGCAGCGCCGTCCCGGGTTGCGGCCGAGGCTGGGGATAACGGCGGGCCGCCTGTGCACAGTCGCGCCCGGTGACCGCGCTGACGTGCGCGAACCGGCGCGCACCGGGAGCTGGCCCTGTGGATGATTTGCACCGCGAGGCGGAAACTCAGCCGGCGAACTCGGTGTCGAGGAGCCCGAAGACGACGTCGTCCGCCCAGTTCCCCGCCACCCACGAGGCGCCCCGCAGGACGCCCTCGCGGGTGAACCCGAGGCGCTCGGCGGCGGCGAGCATGGCGCGGTTGTCGGACAGGGTCTCCAGCTGCAGCCGGTGCAGGCCGCGGATCGTGAACCCGTAGCGGCACAGCACCCGCACCGTGTCCGCGCCGAGGCCGCGTCCCCGGCAGCCCGGCCGCAGCGAGATCCCGATGTGCGCGGACCGGTTGTGCAGGTCGAAGTCCCACAGCAGCGCCTCGCCCGCGAGGTCCCCGGTCGAGAGCTCGGCGACCGCGAAGACCGCGGGGTCCGACGCGCCCGCCGGCTCCTCCCGGGGCCAGTGCGGCGAGCCGGGGCCGAACGGGACGGGGACCCACGGCCGGGTGTCGGCCCGCACGAAGGTGCCGGTGTCCTCGTAGAGCTCCGCGTGCAGGATGCGCGCGTCGTCTTCGGTGCGCGCCCGCAGCAGGACAAGATCGCCACGCAGCATGCGCCCGTCTTACCGGCGCCGGGCGACCCGCCGCAAGTCATTTACCGCGGGCGCCCGGCCGCGGCGTCAGGCCAGGCCGAGGACCTTCACCGCGTTGCCCTTGAGGATCTTGGCCTTCGCGTCCGGCTTGAACTCCAGCGTCTCGAAGTCCTTCAGCCAGCGCTCCGGGGTCAGCAGCGGGTAGTCGGTGCCGAACAGCACCTTGTCCTGCAGGTAGGAGTTGGCCGCGCGGACCAGGTCGGCCGGGAAGTACTTGGGCGACCAGCCGGACAGGTCGATGTACACGTTCGCCTTGTGCGTGGCGATCGAGATCGACGAGGCGGCCCACGGCACGGACGGGTGCGCGAGGATCACGGTCAGCCCGGGGAAGTCCGCGGCCACGTCGTCGACGAGCATCGGGTCGGACAGGCGCAGCTTCAGGCCGCGGCCGCCGGGCAGGCCCGCGCCGATCCCGGTCTGGCCGGAGTGGAACAGCGCCGGCACGCCGAGCGACTCGATCTCCGCCCACAGCGGGTAGAAAGCCTCGTCGTTCGGCGCGAACGCCTGCATGGTCGGGTGGAACTTGAACCCCTTCACCCCGTGGCCGCGCACCAGCGAGCGCGCCTGCGCGACCGCGTCCGCGCCGCGCCGCGGGTCGACGGAGCCGAACGGGATCAGCACGTCGGCGTGCCCGGCCGCCCTGTCCGCGATCTCCTCGCTGGACAGCGCGGCGTGCCCGGTCGCCGTGGACGCGTCCACGGTGAACACGACGGCCGCCATGTTCAGCCCGCGGTAGAGGTCGGCGATCTGCTCCAGCGTGGGCGTCCGGTCGTGGCCGGCCCGGAAGTACCTGGCCGACGCCTCCATCAGCTCGTCGTCCAGGGAGTAGTGCCCGTGGCCGTCGGCCTCGATGTGCACGTGGACGTCGATGGCGGCCAGCGAATCGATCTGCATTCCGCCCATGCTACGCGTCGAACGTCGCGCCGAATATGACGGGCCCACAGCGCCGGCGCATCCGCCGAAACCCGCGGGCACTCATCGATGATCATCAGGAAACCTGATCATATATCTTCAGGATCCCTGAAGGAGCAGGTCACGGCTGCCGCCCACCGGGCGAGCCGCCGCGGCGGAGCGGGAACGCTGTGCCCGGACCCAAGATCACCGCTCGCTAACTAGTCGGGCTGTCCATTGCCCAGCCGGCGTCGGCTGTGCGAGTCTCGGGCATGTGAGCGAAGCCGCCGGTTCTCTTAGCGTTCCCATGGACCTGTCCGCGGACGACCCGGTCACGGGGCCGGTGAAACCGGGAGACCTGCTGTGGACGCCAGGCCCCGGGCGGGTCGCCGGCGCGAACGTCACCGCGTTCGCCGGCTGGCTGAAGCGGACGCGCGGCCTGGAGTTCAGCGGCTACCCCGCCCTGTGGGAGTGGTCGGTCAACGAGACCGGCGCGTTCTGGCAGGCGGTCTGGGACTACAACGACGTCATCGCCGCGGCCCCGCCGACCGCGGCCCTCGGCCGGGCCGAGATGCCCGGCGCGGAGTGGTTCCCCGGCGCGCGGCTCAACTACGCCGAGAACGTCATGCGCGCCGAGCGGCCCGGCGAGGTCGCGCTGTACTACCACGCGGAGACCGTCCCCGTCACGCCGATGTACTGGGACGAGCTCGGGCCCGCCGTCCGGACGCTGGCGACCAGGCTGCGGGAACTGGGCGTCAAGCCGGGGATGCGGGTCGCCTCGACGCTGCCGAACATCCCCCAGGCGGTCATCGCGATGCTCGCGGCAACGTCGATCGGGGCGATCTGGACGAGCGTCTCCCCCGACTTCGGGTGGCGGGGGGTGCTCGACCGGTTCCGGCAACTCGGTCCCACGGTGCTGATCTGCACCGGCGGGTACACCTACAACGGCAAGGCCTACGACCGCTCCGGCGAGCTCAGGCAGATCATCGACGGCCTCGACTCCCTTGAGCACGTCATCTACCTGCCGTTCGGGGACGTGCCGGCGCCTGCGGACGGCGCGAAGTCCTGGGACGGGCTGCTCGCCGGGCCGGCGGTGGCACGCGAGGAGTTCACGTATCACCACGGCCCGTTCGGCATGCCGTTGTGGATTCTGTTCTCCAGCGGCACCACCGGACTCCCGAAGGCGATCACCCACAGTCACGGCGGCATCCTGCTCGAGCAGCTGAAGCTGCAGCGGCTGAACATGAACCTCAGCCACGGCGACGTGCTGTTCTTCTACACCACCACCGGGTGGATGATGTGGAACTTCATGGTCACCTCGCTGGTGCTCGGGGTGAAGCCGCTGCTGTACGACGGGAACCCGGGCTACCCCGAGCCGGACGCGCTGTGGCGCATGGCGGCGGAGGCGAAGGTCACGCTGTTCGGCGGGTCGCCGGCCTACGCGGACATGCTCGCCAAGCGGGGGGTCGTGCCGAAGGAGAAGTACGACCTGTCGGCGCTGCAGACCGTGATGCTGGCCGGCTCCCCGGTCAGCCCCGAGGTGTACGCCTGGTTCTACCGCAACGTGAAGCGGGACCTGTGGCTGCACGTCGGCTCCGGCGGTACCGACGTGTGCACCGGGTTCACCGGCGGGTCGCCGACATTGGCGACCTACGCCGGCGAGCACCAGCACCGCAACCTGGGCGTGGCCGCGTACGCGTTCAACGAGGCCGGGCAGCCCGTCGTGGACGAGGTCGGCGAGATGGTGATCACCAGGCCGATGCCGTCGATGCCGGTGAAGTTCTGGGGCGACGACGCGCAGATGTCGCGCTACAAGGCGACGTACTTCGACACCTGGCCGGGCGTGTGGCGGCAGGGCGACTTCTTCAAGGTCACCCCGCGCGGCGGCACGTTCGTGCTCGGGCGCTCGGACGCGACGCTGAACCGGTTCGGGGTGCGGATCGGCACCGCCGAGATCTACAACGTCCTGGAAGGGATCAAGGAGGTCGACGACGCGATCGTCGTCAACCTGGACCTGCCGGGCGGGAAGTTCTTCATGCCGATGTTCGTCAAGCTGGCCGACGGGCTGACGCTGGACGACGGCATCGTCAGCGAGATCACCACGCGGCTGCGCCGCGAGTACACCCCAAGGCACGTGCCCGACAAGTTCATCCAGGTGCCGGCCATCCCCGCCACGCTGACCGGGAAGAAGCTCGAGGTCCCGGTCCGCAGGCTGCTGATGGGCGTGCCGCTGGAGAAGGCCGCCAACACCAGCGCGATGGCCGACCCATCCGCCCTGGACGCGTTCCTCGACTACGCGCGCACCCAGGATGACTACAAGATGTAGCGATTTAGCACCCCAGGGGCTTCCCATGACGGAACAGGCAGGCTTCCCGCTCCCCTCGCAGATCGCGGACGTGCCCGGCGCGGAGAACTGGCGCTCCATGTACCAGTACTTCACGCGCTTCCAGCCGGACGACGACAAGCGCTTCTGGTTCTACAACTCCATGCACTTCCCGGAGCCGATGCCGGCCTTCGACACGATCACCGGGGAGATCCCGTACCAGGCGATCGGCGCCAACACCGCGCGGCTGTTCGTGTTCCCCACCACGCTGGGCATCGAGCACCGGATCGTCAACGGCCGGGTCTACATCACGGCGAATCCGGTGCTTGAGGCGGCCGAGATCGAGCGGCGGGCCGCCGAGTTCGGGCCGCGGGCCGGGTATTACTTCGAGAACTGGGACTCCCTGTACGAAGGGTGGAAGGGCCGGCTGCGGGCGCTGATCTCGGAGATCGAGTCGGTCTCCGTCCCGGAACTGCCCGAGTGGGAGCCGTCCGAGGCCGTGTTCAGCGCGGCCGGCGTCGCGCAGAACCACTACCTGCACGAGAACTTCCACCGGGTCCTCGCGCTGTACTCGACGATGTGGCACCACCACACCGAGATGCTGATGCTCGGGTACGGCGCCTACGTGGTGTTCTTCCAGTTCTGCCAGCAGGCGTGGCCGGAGATCGGCGACCAGACCGTGGCCCGCATGGTGGCCGGCATCGACGTGATCATGTACCGGCCGGACGACGAGTTGAAGGCGCTTGCCCGGCTCGCGGTCTCGCTCGGGGTCGACGACCTGTTCACCGACGGGTGCGCCGCCGCTGACGTGCTAGCCGCGCTTGAGACGCGCGGCACGGCCGGGGCGCAGTGGCTGGCCGCGTTCGACAAGGCCCGCGACCCGTGGTTCCACGTCTCCTCCGGCGACGGCTTCTACCATCATCACCTGTCGTGGAACGACGACCTGACCGTGCCGTTCACCGCGCTGCCCGGCTATGTCGCGGCCGTCCGCGCGGGCGGGATCGCGCCGCGGCCGACCGCGCGGCTGGTGGAGGAGCGGGACCGGATCGCGTCGGAGTACCGGGCGCTGCTGCCGACCGGCGACGAGAAGGCGGCCTTCGACCAGATGCTCGGCCTGTGCCGCCTGGTCTTCCCGTTCGTCGAGGACCACAAGTTCTACTGCGAGCACTGGTTCACCACGCGGTTCTTCCAGAAGGTCAAGGAGTTCGGCTCTTTGCTGGCGCGGGCCGGCGTGCTGGCGGAGGCCGACGACGTGTTCCACCTGCACCACACCGAGATCGACCAGGCACTCGCGGACGTCTCCCTCGCCTGGGCGGCGGGGTCTCCGCCGCTCGGCGGGCCGCACTTCCAGCCGCTGGTCGCCGAGCGCAAGCGGATGCTGTCCGTGTTGAAGGACTGGTCGCCGCCGGCCGCCCTCGGCCCGGTGCCCGAGGCGCTGAACGACCCGGCGGTCCGCATGCTGTGGGGCATCACCGCCGAACGCATCGAGGCCTGGCTGAACCCTTCGGCCGATGAGGTGGTCGGCGTAGCCGCCTCGGCCGGGGTGGCCGAGGGGACCGCCCGGGTGCTGTCCGACGTGTCGGAGATCTCCCAGCTCCGCGAGGGCGAGATCCTCGTCGTCCCGGTGACCGCGCCGTCGTGGGCCCCGGTGTTCGCGAAGATCAGGGCGGCCGTCTCCGACATCGGCGGCTCGATGTCGCACGCGGCGATCGTGGCCCGCGAGTACGGGATGCCGGCCGTCGTCGGCTGCGGCGACGCCACCAAGCGGATCAGGACCGGGGACCGGATCCGGGTCGACGGCGACCGCGGCACCGTCCGGGTCCTGTCGGACTGATGCCGGTGGCATTCGTCGTCACGCTCGCGGACGCGGCCGGCGCGGGCGCGGGCCGCGTCGGCGGGAAGGCCGCGTCCCTGGGGGAACTGGTCCGGGCCGGCGTCGCGGTGCCGGCCGGGTTCGCCGTCACCGTCGACGCGTTCGCGGCGGCGCTGGCCGCCGCCGACCCCGGCGGTGCGCTGCGCGCTTCGGTCGAGGCGCTGGACCCGGCCGACGCGGCCGGGATCGCGGAGGTCGCGGCGCGCCTGCGTTCGGCGGTGGCGGGAGCGGCGCTGCCGGCTGAGGTCACGGCGGCGGTCTCGGCCCGGTACGCTGCTTTTTCTTCGTCCGGTTCTTCGTCCGGTTCCGTGTGCGGTTCTCCGTCCGGTGATGTCGATGTCGCCGTGCGGTCGTCGGCGACGGTCGAGGACGGCGCGGAGGCGTCGTTCGCGGGCCTGCAGGACACCTACCTCGGGGTGTCCGGCGCGCCCGCGGTCCTCGATTCCGTCCGCCGCTGCTGGGCGTCCCTCTACAACGACGAGTCGGTCGCCTACCGCCGCCGCCTGCGCCTGCCGGAGGCCGGGGTCGCGATGGCCGTCGTCGTGCAGCGGATGGTCGCGCCGCGGGCCGCCGGGGTGATGTTCACCAGGTCCCCGGTCACCGGGGACCGCTCGGTCATCGCGATCGAGGGCGTGTGGGGGCTGGGCTCGGCGCTCGTCTCCGGGGAGGTGACACCGGACTCGTGGGTGATCGGCAAGGTCACCGGCGAGATCACCGCCCGCCGCGTCTCCCCCAAGGCCAGGGTCCACCGGTACCTGCCGAACGGTCCCGCGACTTCGCCCGCCCCGGCCGCCGGTGCCCCCGGGCGGGTGACCGTGGCGGACACCCCCGCCGCGCTGCGCGAGGCGCCCTGCCTGACCGACGAGGAAATCCGCGCGCTCGCGGCCGTGGCCCGGCGCGTAGAGGCGCACTACGGCGCCCCGCAGGACATCGAGTGGGCGGTCCTCGACGCCCCGTTCGGCTCGGCCGCCCCGGGTGCGCCGACAGGTTCCGTCGCGGCCGAGTCGCGGGTGGTCCTGCTGCAGTCCCGCCCCGAAACAGTATGGGCGGCCCGCGACGTCAAACCCGCGGGCGCACCGAAGGCCCGCGCCGCCGACCATGTCCTCGCTCTGTTCGGGAAGCCGCTGTGACCGCCTGTCCGGGCTTCGCGCGCCGTTTCCGGTCACGACAGGCAATCGGGATGTGCCTGGTACCGTCACTAGATTTTTATCGCGGAGCCTTTGCACAGCGCGGAAGTTACGCACGCTATATGCGTGCAAAGGTTCCGTCTCGTGCAATGTTTCCGCGATCACTGAGAGCCGGAAACGCATCGTGGACCTGACAAATGCGGATGTCGCGGACATTCTGGCGCTGCTCGACTCGCTGCCGTATGACTCGCTCGACCTCGAAACGTCCCGCTTCCGGCTGACGCTGCGGCGCGCGCCCGGCGGCGGGTGGACCGAGGAGTCCCAGGTGCTCGCCGAGCCATCCACGGTCACGGCAGCCCCGGATGGCACGCCTGCGACTGCGGGCGGCGCGCCGGATATTTCCGGAATCTCCGGCGAAGCGGCCGCCGAGGCGGGAGCGCCAGACGGGCTGGCCGCCGTGGCGGCACCGCTCCCGGGCACGTTCTACCGGGCGCCGCGGCCCGGGGCCGACCCGTTCGTGCAGGTCGGGGACGCCGTGTCCGCTGACACGGTGGTCGCGATCGTCGAGACGATGAAGCTGATGAACTCGGTGCCTGCGGGGACGCCGGGCCGCGTGTCGCGGATCTGCCTGGAAAACGGCGAGTTCACCCCCGCCGGAGCCACGCTGATGCTGATCGAGCCGGACGCGTGAGCGCGCGCTTCCCGGCCGGGTTGAGCGCAAGCGCCAGTTGCTGTTATCACGGATTCCCGGCCCCGCGGGATGCATCGGTACCTGCGCAAGACATGATGGCGGATCGCTGGGAGCACTACAGTGCGCGCAGCGATCCATCATCTTCCGCTCCCTCGCCGCGCACCGCCGCCTCTTGCTGTTATCACGAGGTAGGAGTGGCGGCGTGAGCGGGTACCGGGTGCTGCGGCGGGTCCTGGTCGCCAACCGGGGGGAGATCGCCGTGCGGGTGATCCGCACTTGCCGGCGGCTGGGCATCGAGACCGTGCTCACCGTCTCCGACGCCGACGCCGGGTCGTTGCCCGCGCGGCTCGCTGACCAGGTCATCCGGATCGGCCCGGGTCCCGCGCCCGCCAGTTACCTCAGCGTCGACGCCGTCGTCAGCGCGGCCGTCGCGGCCGGGGCCGATGCCGTCCATCCCGGTTACGGATTCCTGTCGGAGAACGCGCGGCTCGCCCGGGCCTGCGCGGCAGCGGGCATCGTGTTCATCGGCCCGGCCCCGGAGACGCTTGAGGCTGCCGGGGACAAGCTGGCCGCCCGCGAGCACGCGGTCGCCGCCGGGCTGCCAGTCCTCCCTGGCGGCCCCGTGCGCCCCGAGGACGGTCGACCGGGCCGCCCGGCCGACGCGGGCTCGCCTCTGGGCGCCGCAGGGCCGGGCGGCGCCGGCGACCTTGTGGCCCTCGCGGAGCGGATCGGGTACCCGGTGCTCGTTAAGGCCGCCGGGGGCGGCGGGGGGCGAGGCCTCCGGGTGGTGCGCGACGCCGTCGGCCTGGCCGCGGCTGTCGCGGTAGCCAGCGCCGAGGCGGAGGCCGCGTTCGGCGACCCGCGGGTCTACCTGGAGCGGTACGTCGAGCGGGGGCGGCACGTCGAGGTGCAGCTTCTCGGAGACGGGGAGCACGTCATCCACCTCGGCGACCGGGACTGCTCGGTGCAGCGGCGCTACCAGAAGCTCATCGAGGAGGCACCCGCCCCGGGCCTCGACGACGGGCTGCGGGAACGGCTCCGCACGGCGGCGGTCGCGCTTGGCGAGCACCTTCGCTACCGGGGCGCCGGCACCGTCGAGTTCCTCGTCGACGCCGACCGCGATGAGTTCTACTTCCTTGAGGTCAATGCCAGGATCCAGGTCGAGCACCCGGTGACGGAGGCGGTCACCGGCATCGACATCGTCGCCGAGCAGCTCGCCATCGCCGAGAACCGGCCGCTGCGGCTGAAGCAGGCCGATGTCACCTTTCAGGGGCACGCGATCGAGGTCAGGGTCAACTCCGAGGACCCGGCCAGCGACTTCCGTCCGAGCCCCGGCACGGTCACCCGGGCCATCTTCCCGGTCGGCGCACATCATGAAATTTCGGGAGATGTCGCGGCGCGGAGCGCCCGACATCTCCCGGCCGACCGCGAGCCGGAACCCGGGGCCGGGGCCTGTGGTCGCACCGCGGCCGTCCGCGTCGACACGCACCTGCAGGCAGGCGCGACCGTGCCTCCTTACTACGACTCGCTTCTCGCCAAGGTGATCGGGCACAGCACCGACCGGGGGCACGCGCTCGCGGTGCTGCGCGGCGCCCTTGACCGGTGCGCGGTCGAAGGCGTCGCCACCAACCTGGGCCTGCACCGCGCGCTGCTCGCCGACCCCGGGTTCGCGGCCGGCGCCGTCGACACCGGGTACCTGGCCCGCTGGCTGGCCCGGCCGCCCGCCGCCGGCGCCGGCGCCGGGGCCCGTGGCGCGGAGCACGGACCCGTTCGGGGTGATCATGGCTGACATCCGGCTGGTGGACGTGTCGCTGCGGGACGGCAACCAGTCGCTGTGGGGCGCGACCGGGCTGCGGACCGCGCACATCGCGACGATCGCGCCGCTGCTCGGGCGGGTCGGCTTCCGGGCGCTTGACTACTCCTCCAGCACCGCGATGGGGGTGTCCGTGCGGGTGCACCAGGAGGACCCGTGGGCGCTGCTGCGGATCACCCGCCAGGCCGTGCCGGACGCGCTGCTGCAGTTCATCGGGACCGGGTTCCGCTTCATCTCCTGGGAGCGGGCGCACCCGGAGGTGATCGAGCTGGTCTACCGGTGCCTGGTGCGGGGCGGCATGGACCGGTTCGTGGTGCTGGACCCGAGCCACGACATGGACGCCGCCCGGGCCACCGCGCGGGTGGCGAAGCAGGCGGGCGCCGCCGAGGTCGTCGGCGCGCTGACCTACACGATCTCCCAGGTGCACGACGACGCGTTCTACGCCGGGATCGCGGCCGCCTACCGGGACTGCCCGGACTTCGACCGCGCCTACATCAAGGACCCGGCCGGGATCCTCACCCCGCAGCGGGCGCGGACGCTGATCCCCGCCGTCCAGGCGGCGCTCGGCGGCAAGCCGCTGGAGCTGCACTCGCACGCCACGCTCGGGCTGTCGCAGCTCACCTGCCTGGCCGCCGCCGAACTCGGCGT
This sequence comes from Actinomycetota bacterium, assembly GCA_027326205.1. Lineage (GTDB taxonomy): Bacteria > Actinomycetota > Actinomycetes > Streptosporangiales > Streptosporangiaceae > Trebonia. Next base: position 3,150 of record DAHWEX010000779.1, on the reverse strand, counting down.
CAGCGTGCTCCAGGTGGGGTGCGGCGCCCTCGGCGACGGCACCTCGCTGCCGGACGCCGAGCGGCTCACCGCGAACCTGCGCGCCTGCGGGCACCGCGTCGACGTCGATGACCGGCTGCTGGGCGCCGTCGCCCGGTACTTCGACCGCGTCGCCGCCGCCGAAGGGCTGCCGCCGGGCGAGCCGCGCTCGTTCGACGCGGCGTTCATGGACCACCAGCTCGCCGGCGGGGTCATGTCCACGACCAGGCGCCAGCTCGCCGAGCTTGGCCTCGCGGACCGGTTCGGCGCGCTCATGGCCGAGATCGCCCAGGTGCGGGCGGAGCTCGGCTACCCGATCATGGTGACGCCCTACCCGCAGATGGTCATCGGGCAGGCCCTCGCCAACCTGCTGTCAGTGCAGGCCGGGAACCGGCGGTACGACACCGTGCCCGACCAGGTGATCAGGTACGCGCTCGGCACCTTCGGCAAGCCGACCGCGCCGGTCGCCCCCGACGTCCTGGACAAGGTCCTTGGCCGGCCGCGGGCCGCGGAGCTGGCGGCGGAGCCCGGCCCGCTGACCGTGGCCGAGCTGCGGCGCCGGTTCGGCGCGCGGATCAGCGACGAGGAACTGGCGCTGCGCTTCGGGCTGCCGGGCGCCGAGGTGGACGCGATGCTCGCCGCCGGGCCCGCGGTCACGCACTACAACCCGGACACGGTGCCGGTCCTGAAGCTGCTGCGGGAACTGCGCGAGCGCCCGGCCGCCCGGGAGCTGACCGTGGAGAAGCCGGGCTTCCGGCTGTCCCTGCGAGGCAAGGAGCGACCATGACCGCCGAGGACGACGTGCTGCGCCGGCTGCGGGACGCGCGCGGGTTCATCTTCGACATGGACGGCACCCTCGCGCTGGGCGACCGGGTCAACCACGGGCTCGCCCCGCTGCCTAGCGCCGTCGAGATGCTGCGCTGGGCGCGGGGCAGGAACCTGCCCTACCTCGTGTTCACCAACGGGACCAACCGCGCCCCCGCCCACTTCGCCCGGGTGCTGCGGGACGCCGGCCTCGACGTGCCCGACGAGCGGATGATGACCCCGGCGTCCAGCGCCGTCGTGATGTTCACCCGGCGCGGCTACCAGCGGGTCATGGTCCTGGGCGGCGACGGCCTGACCGGGCCGCTGCGCGAGGCCGGGATCGAGGTCGTGCCGCCGGCCGAGGCCGCGGGCGATACCCGGCCGTCCGCGGAGCCCGCCGGGGTGGACGCGGTGTTCGTCGGCTGGTTCCGCGAGTTCACCATGTCCCACCTGGAGGCCGACTGCCACGCGGTGTGGAACGGCGCCGCCCTGTACAGCGCGTCGCAGACCCCGTTCTTCGCCGCGGCGGGCGGCCGGGCCCTGGGCACGTCACGGGCGATCAGCGCGATGATCCGCTCGGTCACCGGCTGCCGCCTGACCGTCACCGGCAAGCCGTCGCCCGACGCCCTGCGCACCGCCGCCGCCCGCCTCGGCACCCCGGCCCGGGACCTGGTAGTGGTCGGCGACGACCCGCTGCTCGAGGTGCCGATGGCGCACCGCGGCCGGGCGCTCGCCGTCGCGGTCCAGACCGGCCTGGCCGGGCCGGACGCCTACGACCACCTGCCCGCGGCGAGACGGCCGCACCTGCACCTGCGCGGCATCGACGACCTGCTGTCCCTCTGCGAAGGCCTATGATGCCGAACGGGCCGTTGCTCCGCCCCCCGCCCGCCATTTCCCTGCTCCCCAGGAGGAAGCCGTGACCGACATGCGCGCCGTCGGCTTTACCGAGTTCGGTGACCCGTCCGTGCTGGGCATCGTGACGGTGCCGAAGCCGTCCCCCGGCCCGGGCCAGGTCCTGGTGAGGGTGGCGGCGGCGACCGTCAACCCGACCGACCTCGGCTTCCGGCACGGCGGCCGGGCGCTGCCGCCCGGCGTCGAGCCGCCGTACATCCCCGGCATGGACCTGGCCGGGGTCATCGACGCCGTGGGCGCCGAGGTCACGGGCTGGCAGCCCGGCGACCGGGTGATGGCGGCGGTGTCGCCGGTGGAGCCCGGCGGCGGCGCCCAGGCCGAGTACCGCCTCGTCGACCCCGACCAGCTCGCGAAGGTGCCCGAGGGATGGACGCTGACGAACGCGGCGACCTTGCCGATGAACGGCCTGACCGTGCGGGCCGCGCTGGACCTGCTCGCCCTGCCGCCCGGCGCGACCCTGGCCGTGACCGGGGCGGCGGGCATCGTGGGGCAGTACGCGATCCAGCTCGGACGGCACGAGGGCCTGACCGTGATCGCCGACGCCAAGCCGGACGACGTGGCGCTGGTCGAGTCCTTCGGCGCGCACCAGGTGGTACCGCGCGGCGACGAGATGGCCGCCGCGATCCGCGGCCTCTACCCGGCCGGCGTGGACGCGGTGATCGACGCCGCGCTGCTCGGCCCGGCCGTCGTCGGCGCGGTCCGCGACGGCGGCCAGCTGCTGGCCGTCCGCCCCTACCAGGGGCCGGCCGAGAACGGCACGACCGAACGAGACATCACCGTGCACCTCGTCCTGGTCGGCCGGCACCTGCACGAGGGCCACCGGATCGCCGAACTGGCCGACCTGGCCGCCAAGGGCATACTGACGTTCCGGGTAGCGGACGTGCTGCCCGCGGCATCCGCCGCCGACGCGCACCGGCGGCTGGAGGCCGGCGGCGTCCGCGGCCGCCTGGTGCTGACCTTCTGATCTCTGGCCTGCTGGCGGGGAACCCGGGACCGCAGACGTCCACCGCGACGGCGGCGGCAGCCATTTCCCGGGAATCTCCACCGCACCCCGCGTCTGACCAGGTCAGAACCCAACTGGAGACTGCCGTACTAGAGCGATAGCGGCTGGTTCCACAGTCCCCGGGGCCGCACGTCCTTCATTGTGTATGAGAGGTATTGGTTGGTGAAGCTGACGATGTTCCGCAACCGATCCTCCCGGGGGATGCCGGTACCCTGGGGTTCGGCACCGTCCCGCAGGTACATCATCTCCTCCCAGAGCATAGCGGCCAGGTACTCGAGGACGTCGGCCCGGATCTTGTCATAGTCCGGCCGATCCCTGTGCCACCTCGAACCGCCCGGCCGGTACCTTGAATCACCCGCGAACAACGGGCTGTCTTCGATCAGATCAGGATCTTCTTGGGTCATGACAGTAGC
>DAHWEX010000749.1 GCA_027326205.1 Actinomycetota bacterium | reverse complement strand
CCGACGTCGGCGAACGCGGGATCGGGCCACAGGGACGGGCGGATGCGCCGCTGTCCCGGCTTGGCCCCCGGGTCGGGGTCGGGTTCCACCAGGGCGCCCGCCGCGACCTTCATCGCCTCGGCCGCCTGCTCCCGGACGGCGGCCAGGCCGGCCTCGTCGATCAGGCCCAGCCGGGTCATCTCGGCCGCGACCCGGGCCACGGGGTCGCGCTCGCGCCAGGATGTCTCCTCCTGCTTGGTCCGGTAGCCGAACGCGGAGCCGGGGTAGGGGCCGTTCTGGTGGAAGAACCGGTAGACCAGGGCCTCGACGACGACGGGCCCCTCGCCCGCGCGCAGCCGCTGCGCCGCCTGCCGCATCACCAGGTGCACCGCGAGGGGGTCCATGCCGTCGACCCGCCAGGACGGGATGCCGAAGCCGAGGGCGCGGGCCGACAGCCGGGGCTCGCCGGTGGCCTCCTCGACGGAGGTGGACACCGCGTAGCCGTTGTTCTCGATGAAGAAGCAGACCGGCAGCTTCCAGGCCGACGCCAGGTTCAGCGTCTCGAGCACCGACCCGATGTTGACCGCCCCGTCCCCGAAGTAGGTGACGGTGAAGTCGCCGCCGTCCGGCCCCGCGGGCGAGTGCGACTGGGCCCAGGCGTTGCCCGCGGCCATCGGGACGCCGCCGCCGACGATCGCGTTCGTGCCGAGGGCGCCGGCCTCGAACCACTGCAGGTGCATGGAGCCGCCGCGCCCGGCGCAGTATCCCTGGGCGAGGCCGAGGATCTCCGCGAGGGTCCGCCGCAGCACCTCGGCGACCTCGGGGGTGACCAGGGCGTCCAGGGACAGCGTGCCCTTGGTGACGTGGGTGAGCGCCTTGGCGAGGAACTGGTGGTGCCCCCGGTGCGAGCCGTTGACGGCGTCGGAGGACCGCAGCGCCACGATCGAGCCGACCGCGCCGCCCTCCTGGCCGACCGACGAGTGCGCCGGGCCGTGCACCAGGCCCTCGCCGGCCAGTTCGAGCACGGTCTCCTCGAAGGCCCTGATGAGGTGCAGCTGGCCGAGCATCGTGGCGAGCAGCGCGGGGTCGGCCGCCTTCCAGTCCGCCGCCGTGGTGACCAGCTCGCCCCACTCCGCGGCCGGCGCGAGGCGCTTAACGCGTGGCATAATTTCTCGATCCTCCCGGGTACGCCCGCCACGCTACCGGGGCATTGAATACATTTCAACAAGAAGCACGGCCCGTTCGGCAGACTTTTTCCGTCCTTGCCGTTAGATTGGATACATTGACGGCGCAGCGGGCGCCGAACACAGGGGAGAGCCGGGCTTATGGGAGACGCGGAACCGGGGCGGGCGGGACTGCCGGGGCTGCGCGGCGGCGACCACATCGGGTTCACCGTGCCCGACATGGCGCAGGCGCACGAGTTCCTGGTCGGCGTGCTCGGCTGCGAGCTCGCCTACGCGCTGCCCGAGATGCGGCACGCCGACGACTGGATGCGGGCCCACCTCAACGTCGACCCGGAGCGGGTCGTGACCGAGATCCGCTTCTACCGCTGCGGGTTCGGGCTGAACTTCGAGGTCTTCGCCTACGAGCCGCACGACGGGCAGCGGGACGTGCCGCGCAACAGCGACCTGGGCGGGCACCACGTGGCGCTCTACGTCGAGGACATGGACGCCGCGGCGCGCTACCTGCGCGAGCGGGGCGTCCGGGTCCTCGCCGGGCCGGTGGCCAGCGGGAACGCCTCGCAGGGGCAGCGCTGGCTGTACTTCCTCGCGCCCTGGGGCATGCAGTTCGAGCTGGTCAGCTACCCCGGCGGCAAGGCGTACGAGAAGGACGCGCGGGTGCTGCTGTGGAACCCGGCGCACCCGGAGCGGTGACCGGCGTCCCCGCGGTGAGCGGCCCGGTGGCCGGCGGCACGGCCAGCCACCGGATCGCGGACGCGCTGCGCGCCGCGATCCTCGACGGCGGCTACCAGCCCGGGGAGCGGATCCGGCAGGAGGACGTCGCCGCCCGCTCCGGCGCGAGCCGCATCCCGGTGCGCGAGGCGCTGCGGCTGCTGGAGGCCGAGGGCCTGGTGACCCTCGTCGCGAACTCCGGCGCGTGGGTGGCGCGGCTGACCCTCGCCGAGTGCGCCGAGCTGTACCAGATCAGGGAGCGCCTCGAGCCGCTGCTGCTGCGGGCGTCGCTGCCCGGCCTGGACGGGGCCGCGCTCGGCCGCATGGCGGACCTGGCGGCCGCGATGGAATCCCTCGCCGGCGACGTCGACGCGTTCCTGCGCGCCGACCGGGAGTTCCACCTCGCCTCCTACGCGGCGGCCGCGCCGGGGGAGACCACCCAGGTCATCGGCAGGATGTGGAACAGGACACAGCACTACCGGCGCGAGTTCACCAGGCTCGCCTCGCGCCGGGCGAGCCTGGACGCGACGCACCTGGAGCACCGCCTGCTGCTTGACTGCCTCCGGCGGGACGACGCCGACGACGCCGAGCGCGTCCTGGTCATGCACATCAGGCGCACCCGCCTCGAGCTGAGCGGGCACCCCGAGATCTTCGGCTGAGCCGCGGAACCCGGTCCCTCCCGGCGGGGCGGGTCCGCCGCGGCGGCAGGGGGCGGGCGAAAGGTTCCGCGGGGAGACGCGGCGAACGGCTTGACAATCGGGGTACTTATCGGCAAGGTTGCAAACGATTGCATCTGATTGAACCGCACCCGACCCTAAGGAGACACCGCATGGCCGCCGCCGCGCCCACCGTTGGCTGGATCGGTACCGGGCGAATGGGCTACCAGCTCGCCCTGCGCCTGCTGAACGCGGGCTACGACGTGGCCGCGTGGAACCGCACCCGGGCCAAGTGCGAGCCGCTCGCCGAGCACGGCGCCAAGGTCGTCGATGCCCCGGCGGACCTCGCCGACCGTGACATCGTCTTCATCATGGTGTCCGCGGACAAGGACCTCGAGGCCGTCGTCAGCGGTCCCGGCGGGCTGCTGGCCAACGGGGGCGCGCCCAAGATCGTCGTCGACTCCTCGACCGTCTCCACCGACGCCTCCGCGCGGATCCGCGCCGTGGTCGAGGACGCGGGCGCGCAGTTCGTCGCCGCGCCGGTCAGCGGCAACCCCAAGGTGATCGCGTCGGGCAAGCTGACCGTCGCCGCCTCGGGGCCGCGCGAGGCGTTCGACGCCGTGGCGCCGCTGCTCGGCGCCTGGGGCCGCGGCGTCACCTACGTCGGCGAGGGCGAGGTCGCCCGCCTGGTCAAGATCGCGCACAACGTTTTCCTCGGCGTGGTCATCCAGTCCCTCGCCGAGATCACCGTGCTCGCCGAGCGCGGCGGCGTCTCCCGGGCGGCGTTCCTGCAGTTCCTCAACGAGTCCGTGCTCGGCTCGGCCTTCTCCCGGTACAAGACCCCGGCCCTGGTGAACCTGGACTTCCACCCGACGTTCACCAGCGTGCTGCTCCGCAAGGACCTGCAGCTCGGCCTGGCCGCCGGCAAGGAACTCGGCGTCCCGATGCCGCTGGCGGCGGCGACCGACATGCTGATCGCGCAGCTCATCGGCGCGGGCCACGTCGAGGAGGACTTCGCTACGCTCGTCCTGGAGCAGGCCCGCCGGTCCGGCTACGCCATCGAGGCGGAGAACGTCCCGGTCGACGACGGCCTGGCCCCCGAGGAGGCGTAGCGGCACATGGGTGAGTCAGACCGCCGGTTCGAGCGGCCGTCGCAGCGGCCGGCCGGGGTGCGGCCGATCGGCGCGCCCGGCCACATGGGCGTGGACTACGAGGAGCGCGTCGACTTCGCCCGGCTGCGCTCCTACCGGCTCGCCCGGGCGACGCAGGCGCTGCGGGAGAGCGACTGCGGCGCGTTCCTGCTGTTCGACTTCTACAACATCCGCTACACGACCCAGACGTGGATCGGCGGCGCGCTCGGCGACAAGATGATCCGCTACGCGCTGCTGCTGCGCGACCGGCCGCCGGTGGAGTGGGACTTCGGGTCGGCGGTGAAGCACCACAAGCTGTACTCCGGGTGGCTGCCCGACGAGAACTGGCGCCCCGGGTTCCTCGGCTTCCGCGGCGCGGTCGCGCCCGAGGCGGGCCTGATGCGGGACGCGGTGACCGAGATCAAGTCGCTGCTCGCCGAGGCGGGCGTGGCCGGCGCGCCGCTGGGCGTCGACATCGTCGAGCCGCCGTTCCTGTTCGAGCTGCAGCGCCAGGGCATCGAGGTCCGCGACGCGCAGCAGCCGATGCTCGACGCGCGGGTGATCAAGTCCGCCGACGAGATCATGCTGCTCAACCAGGCGGCCGCGATGGTGGACGGCGTCTACCAGGACATCGCCGGGTTCCTGCGCCCCGGGCGGCGCGAGAACGAGATCGTCGCGCTCGCCAACCAGCGGCTGTACGAGCTGGGCTCGGACCAGGTCGAGGCGGTGAACTCGATCTCCGGCGAGCGGTGCAACCCGCACCCGCACAACTTCACCGACCGGATCATCCGCCCGGGCGACCAGGCGTTCTTCGACATCATCCACTCCTACAACGGCTACCGGACCTGCTACTACCGCACCTTCGGCGTCGGCTGGGCGACGCCGGCCCAGCGGGACGCGTACAAGCAGGCCCGCGAGTGGATGGACGCGGCGCTGGACGCGATCAAGCCCGGCGTGTCGTCCGACACGGTCGCGCTGACGCTGCCGCGCGCGCAGGACTTCGGCTTCGACAGCGAGCTCGCGGCGTTCGGCCTGCAGTTCGCGCACGGCCTCGGCCTCGGCCTGCACGAGCGGCCGATCATCTCCCGGCTGAACTCCCTGGAGCACCCCGTCGAGCTCAAGGCGGGCATGGTGTTCGCGATGGAGACGTACTGCCCGGCCGCGGACGGCATCTCCGCCGCGCGCATCGAGGAAGAGGTCGTCGTCACCGACTACGGCACCGAGATCCTCACCCGCTACCCGGCGATCGACCTCCCGGTGGCCGCGGCGTACTGACCTGGGCCCTGCCTGAAGCGGCGCGGCGCCGGCGGGAACTGGTGCGACTGGTCCTGCCGCGCGGCGACCTTCGCCTCTCGCGCCGCCGCCCCCTCATGCCGCAACGATGGCGGTAGAGGAGTGATGCACCATGGCGACCCTGGTGAGCGGGCAGCCGGCCGGCACGGTCACGGCACCCGCGGCGCGCGTCATCGACGGCGTGAAGGTGTACGGCACGGGCGGCACCGCGGTGCGGGCGCTCGACGGCCTCTGCGCGGAGTTCGCCGCGGGGGCGTTCACCGCGATCATGGGCCCGTCGGGCTCCGGCAAGTCAACCCTGCTGCACTGCCTGGCGGGCCTTGACCAGCTCACCTCGGGGCGGGCGATGATCGGCGACGTCTGCCTCGGCGACCTGGGCGACCGGGCGATGACGCTGCTGCGCCGCGACCGCATCGGCTTCGTGTTCCAGGCGTTCAACCTGGTTCCGGCGCTGACCGCGCGGGAGAACATCGTGCTCCCGCTGACGCTCGGCGGCCGCAGGCCCGACCCCGCCTGGCTGGCGGAGCTGACGGAGGCGCTCGGCATCGCCGGCCGGCTCGGGCACCGGCCCGCCGAGTTGTCCGGCGGCCAGCAGCAGCGCGTCGCCACCGCCCGGGCCCTGATCACCCGCCCGGACCTGATCTTCGCCGACGAGCCCACCGGCAACCTCGACTCCAAGGCGGCCGCGGAACTGCTCACCCAGATCCGCCGGGCCGTCGACGACTACCGGCAGACGGTGGTCATGGTCACCCACGACCCGCGTGCCGCCGCCCGCGCCGACCGGGTGCTCTTCCTGGCCGACGGCCGGGTGGTCCGCGAGCTGCGGTGCCCGTCGGCGGACCGGGTGCTCGACGTGCTCCGCGAGCTGGCCGGCCCGGCCGTCCAGCCGGGGGAGTGACCCGCGATGTGGCGCATCACCCTGAAGGGCGTCGTCGCCCACCGGTTCCGCTACGCGCTGACCGCCCTGGCCGTGCTGCTCGGCGTCGCGTTCATCGCCGGCACGCTCGTGCTCACCGACACGATGAACTCCACCTTCGACAGGCTCTACACGCAGATCTACTCCGGCACCGCCGCCGTGGTCCGGGCCACCCAGCCGTTCGACCCGGGCTTGTCGTACACCAGCCAGCGGCAGCTGATCGACGCCGGCCTGGCCCGTACCGTCGCCGCGGTTCCCGGCGTGCGGGCGGTCGCGCCCGACATCACCGGCTACGCGCAGCTGGTCGGCAAGTCCGGTAAGGCGATCGGCGTGGCCGCCAACGGGCCGCCCACGCTCGGCACGGCCTGGACCGACGTGGCGGCCCTGAACCCGCTGCGGCTGCTGCCCGGCGGCACGCCGCCGCGCGGCCCCGGTGACGTGGTCATCGACAAGCACTCCGCGGACGTCGGGCACTTCAGGGTCGGCGACAGGGTGCGCGTTCTCACCAAGGCCAGCCCCGGCGCCTACACCGTCACCGGGATTGCCACCTGGGGCACCGCGGACAGCCCGCTGGGCGCGTCGATCGCGGCGTTCACCCCCGCGACGGCCGCCCGGCTGCTCGGCCAGCCGGGAAAGGTCAGCCAGCTCAACGTGGCGGCCAGCCCCGGGATCTCCCAGGAGGCGCTCGTGTCCAGGATCCGGGCCGCCATCGGCGATCCCGGCATCGAGGTCGTGAGCGGGCAGTCCATCACCGCGCAGGGGCAGCAGAGCGTGCACCAGGCGCTCAGCTTCCTCAGCGCCTTCCTGGTGACGTTCGGCTTCATCGCGCTGTTCGTCGGGGCGTTCGTCATCTTCAACACGTTCTCGATCATCGTCGCCCAGCGGCTGCGCGAGCTCGCCCTGCTGCGCGCGGTCGGCGCGAGCCGCCGCCAGGTGCTCGGCTCGGTGCTCGGCGAGTCGCTGGTCACCGGCCTGATCGCGTCGGCGGCCGGGGTGGCCGCCGGGATCGGGCTCGCGGTGGCGCTGAAGGCCGGCCTCGCGGCGCTCGGCATGGACCTGCCCGCCGCCGGCCTTGTCGTCGGCCCGCGCACCGTGGCGGCCGGGCTGCTCGCCGGGACGGCGGTCACCGTGGTCTCGGCGATCGCCCCGGCCCGCCGCGCGGCCCGGATCCCGCCGGCCGCCGCGCTGCGGGACGTCGCGGCCGAGCCCGCCCGCCCGCTGGCGCGGCGCACCGTGATCGGCGCGGCTGCCATCATCGCCGGCCTGGCCGCGGGCGGTGCCGGCCTGTTCGGTCCCGTGTCCAATAGGATGCCGCTGGCCGGCGCCGGGGCGGCCGCGCTGTTC
>DAHWEX010000748.1 GCA_027326205.1 Actinomycetota bacterium | reverse complement strand
CCCCTAGCGGGAAGGGCGGCCGGCGGCCCGGTCGCAGCCCGGCAGCGATCCATAACCTTTTCCAGCGGTAACCGGAAGCTTGGTGCACTACCCTTACCGCAGCGGATTGAAGTCTCGAAGCTGGAAGCCCTGAAGCAGGAGGTGCGCGGTGCCGAAGTCCCGCGTCCGGAAGAAGCCGGTCTACACGCCGCCGCCGACGCGGTCAACGAAGCGCAAGGTGAGCCCGCCGTGGCTCGCGCCGGCGATGATCGCCAGCCTGCTCCTCGGGCTCGCCTGGATCGCGCTCTACTACGTCACCGGGGCGAACATGCCGGTGGTGCGCACGCTGAACGGCTGGAACCTCGTCGGCGGCTTCACGCTGATCATCGTCGGCGTCGTGCTCGCCACGCAGTGGTACTAGCGCGCGGGTACTAGAAGCCGATCTGGCTGGTCAGCTGGTGGCTCCGGAAGATCACGAGCACCACCAGGACGGCGAGGATGGCCACCGCGGCGGCAACCTGGACGGCGGTCCTGTTCTTGCGCGGCGCGTAGGCGAACGCGGCGGCGGCCGCCGCGCCGACGATCAGCCCGCCCACATGGTCCTGCCACGCGATCGTTGAGCGGTAGACGAAGCTGAACACCAGGTTGATCACGATGACCGTGAGGATGCCCCGGATGTCGAGGCGCAGCTTCCTCGCGACCACGAACCACGCGCCGAACAGGCCGAACACCGCGCCGCTCGCCCCGAGCGCGAGCACGTAGTACTGGCCTATCAGGAAGAACGCCACACCGCCGCCGACGGCGCTCAGCAGGTAGACGGCGAGGAAGCGGACGCGCCCGAGCAGTTGCTCAAGGGCCGGCCCCACCACGAACAGCGCCCACATGTTGAACAGGATGTCGAGGAACCCCAGGCCGCCGAGGCCGGTCGCCGGGGGGAGGAACGCGGACGTGATCAGCCGGTACCACTGGCCGGCCGCGATCCCCTGCAGCTTGCCGCCCGTGGCGAACCGCGCGTAGCCGAGGAGCCCCCAGTCGTTGGCCAGGTTCGGGTAGCCGAGTTCCACCAGGAACAACAGGACGTTGATGCCGATCAGCGTCCAGGTCACCGTGGCGTTGGCGACGACCCGGCCGCCGAAGGCGCTCCGCGCCCGCCGGCCGCCCTGGTTCCCCTGTTGCACGCATTCCACGCACTGCTGGCCGACCGCCGCCTGGCGGAGGCAGTCGGGGCAGGCGGGACGACCGCACCGGACGCAGGAGACCCAGGTCTCCCGGTTCGGGTGCCTAAAGCAGGTGGGCGGGACTTCCCGCCCAGCCGGGGTGTCTGCGTCCGGCGCGGTCATGTCGTACCGCCGTTCGTTCTAGCCGCTGGTTTCTAGCCGCGCTGGATGGTAACCGACTGAACCACGACGTCGGTCACCGGGCGGTCGCCGGGGACGGTCTGCACGCGGCTGATGGCCTCCACCACGTCCACGCCGCTGATGACCTCACCGAAGATCGTGTGCTTGCCGTTGAGCCAGGTCGTGGGCCCCGTGGTGATGAAGAACTGCGAGCCGTTGGTGCCGGGCCCGGCGTTGGCCATGGCCAGCAGGTACGGCTTGTCGAAGCGCAGGTCCGGGTGGATCTCGTCGGCGAACTTGTAACCGGGGCCCCCGGTGCCGGTGCCGAGCGGGTCGCCGCCCTGGATCATGAAGCCGGTGATCACCCGGTGGAAGATCGTGCCGTCGTAGAGCTTTTCCTTGGTCCTGGCCCCGGTCCGCGGGTCCAGCCACTCCCTGCCGCCCTCAGCGAGCTCGACGAAGTTGCGCACGGTCTTTGGCGCGTGGTCCGGGAACAGCCGGACGGTGATCGTCCCCTGCGTCGTCGTCAGCGTCGCGGTCAGTGCTTCGGTCATTTGCGTGACTCCGGTTGTTCATCGAGATGCCGGTTAGCCCGGCGTCTGCACCGAATCCTCTCATCCTGGCACGTCCGGCCGGCCACGGTCACGGCTCCACGGACAGGGCGAAAAGTTCGGTCTGGCAACTTCTCTCTTCACGGTACCGGCTCCACCGTAGTGGCATCTGAGTACCATCCACATGATTGAACGCCCGCTGGCGGGGAACCTTGAGCTACCGAGAGCCGACGAGGGGGTTACTAAATGCCTGTGACAAGCAAAAAGACCGCTGCTCTCGATGCCAGCAGCACGGTCAAGGCAGCCAAGCGGGCCAGGAAGGCCGGTTCTGCGGCGGCCGCGAACGCGACGACCGCGGCCCAGAACGCCGCCGTCGCCGCACAGAACGCGGCAGGTCTCGCCCAGACGGCGGCCCAGAACGCCGCGGTGATCGCGGCCAGCGCGGCGCAGAACGCGCGCCCGGTCGCGCAGACCGCGGCCACCCGCGTGAGCAAGGGAGTGCGGCAGGGGGTTTACAGCGCACGGAACTGGGCCGCCCCGCGCCTCGACAGCGCGGCGGACTACTGCACGGATACGGTGGCGCCCAAGGTGTCCTCCGCCCTGCACACCACCGCGCGCCAGGTGCGCCCGGCGAAGGCCAGCTCGAAGCGGTCGGTCCTGACCTGGTCGGTGCTCGGCGTCGCGGTCCTGGCCGCGGCCGGCGCCGCGGCGGCGGCCGCCCGCTACCGCTATCGCGCGGCGATCGCCGCCGACAGCGAGGAGGCCGACGAGGAGGTCCTCGCCGACTCGGCGGGCAGCCAGGCGGCGCCGGCCACCCCGGACGGCGCCAGCCCGGCCGCCAAGCCGTCGAAGGACGAGGACACCGAGACCCCAGCGAACGGGAGGGTCGCCAGCAGCGGGTGGTGAGCACAGTGCTCACGTGAGCACAGTGCTCACGTGAGCACTTAGCGCACGTGCTCTTGACAGTGTGCGGCTGCACGTTCATTTTCATACTGGACCGCTGTTCCACTCCGGGGGAGGAATCGCCATGACAGGGTGGGACGAGCGGATCGCGGGCCTGGAGGCCGAATTTCCCGGGTGGCACATCTGGCACAGCAGCGCTGGCCGCTGGTGGGCCACCCGGACCGGTTCGGTGCTGCGCCGCGAGGAACTGGGCACCGGGCGCGTCATGACCGTGGACGCCGACGACGAGGCCAGCCTGCGCGAGCAACTCGCCACGCAGGCGACCCTCGACCGCGACCTCGAAGTTTAGCCCCGCGCGTCCTCAGCCCCGCGCGTACAGCGACGGCCACTGGCAGTCGATGAACGCCTCGGCCAGGCCGTCGAGGGTCCCGTTGACCTCCAGGGCCTGTGCCGCCTGGGGCCGCAGCAGCCACTCCGGCTCGTCGGGCCGGCACTGCCAGGCCGCCGACTCCACGCGCGCCGAAATGACCGCCGCCACGTGCGCGGCGAGGGCCGCCGGGCGGGCGATCTCCTTGCGGGCGCCGACCGCCGTGTCGATCGCGGCGGAAAGCGCGCACTGGGCCAGCCGCGGCGGCCGTGCGCGCAGCGCGGCCAGCGCGGACGGCGCGGGCACGGGCATCGGCCACCCGGTCAGGTGCGCGAGCACGGCGAGTTCCGCCCACTGCCTGACCCAGGGCAGTTCGTCGGGGACCCGCTGGCCCCGGCGCAGTTCCCGCAGCGTGCACGGCCGCGCCGCGCACTCGCGGCCGCACGTGCCCGAGCGGGGGCTGACCACCGTCCGCGCGTCGCTGGCGGGCACGAGCGACGCACGCTCCCGTTCGGTACCGTCCTGGATCTTGACGAGCACGGGAAAGTCCATGCCGTCGGAGAAGACGGCCGCCTGACCGGGCGGCAGGGTGACCAGGTAGCGAGACTGGGCCGGCGTCACGTTCATCGTCGCGCCGACCGCCTCCCGGTCGTCCGCCGCCGGGAGCCGGTGGGTGATCTTCACCGCGGTGTTCTTGATCGCGTCCGGCGTGAGCCGGACGGGGATCTGCTCGGCGATCACCAGGCCCTCGCCGTAGGCGCGGATCTCCGCGAGCAGGCCCGCGAACAGTTCGACCGCGTGCGCCGCGGCCCCGCCGCCCGCGCCGCCCGGCCCGGCCGCCTCCGGGCGGCGCAGCAGCCGGTGCGCCTCCTCGATGACGGTCAGGTGCGCCAGGCCCGGCGGCCGGCCGGCCGCCCGGTGCGCCAGCCGCAGGTGCTCGGCCAGCCTGATCAGCACGGTGCCCATCAGGAACGCCTTGTCGGCGTCGTCGCCGACGTCCTCGATCTCCAGCACGACGTTGCCCCGCAGCAGCGACGTGAAGTCGAGCGGGTGCCCGCCCTCGAGGAACCGGCCGGTCGTGCCGAGCCGCAGGCTGGCGATCCGGACCCTGATGAAGCCGAGCACGTCGTCGGTGACCCGCTGGCTGTAGCCGATGTCGGCGACGACCTGTTCCGCCGTCCGCTGCAGGTCATGAAGCGTGGGATAGGCGGCCTCGGCCCGGCCCGGCGCCGGCTCGTCGAGCGCGAGGTCCCAGCCGGCTTCCTCGTAGACCCGGCCGAGCGCGGCGCTGAGCACCTGCGGGAAGGGCTCCTCAGCCTGGAAGGAGGCGATGAACAGCGCCTTGACCAGGTCCGCGTGCGTCTGCAGCGGAAACCGGCCGCCCGCGCCGTCCCCCGCTGGCTCCAGCGGGTTGAGCCCCGCGGCGATCGCGTCGGGCTCCCCCGGCCTGATCCTGATCACCTCGGTGCCCGGCAGCCGGCCGGCCATCAGCCGGTACTCGGCCTTGGCCGGCTCGACGACCAGCCACGGGATGCCCTGCCCGGTGGCGGACTCCAGCAGGCAGCGGACCGTCTGCGACTTGCCCGCCCCGGTCGCGCCGCAGACGAACACGTGCCGGTTCAGCGAGTCGGCGGAGAGCGTGAACGGGCCGGCGGGCCGCAGGTTCCGGTCGAGCACCTCGCCGAGGGTGACGCCGCGCTCCGGGCTCTCCGGCGTCACGTCGAAGTCGGGCCGCAGCGCGAAGCGGACCCCTGGCACCTCCGCCTCCGGCGGCCGGACGAGCGCGGCGAGCAGTTCGGTGGACCCGTAGCAGGGCTCGGGCCCGGCGGGCGGCACCGGGCTCAGCGCGTAGGGCAGCCCGGCGAGGTCGGCCGACGCGCACAGGAGCCCGGCGACCCGGGCGGCGCCGACCGCGTCCGCCCCGCCGGCCAGGACGGTGATCCGCCAGAACCCGCTCGACGCGCCGCGCAGCAGTTCGCCGTGCCGCTCCTTCAGCCGCCGCGCGTCCGCGGCCCGCTCGGGGAACCGGTCCGCCTCCCGTTCGGCGACCCGCTGCCTGACCGCGGTCTCCGCCGCCAACGCACCGAGTTGCCGCGGCCCGGCTGGCTCGGCGACGACGAGCCAGCCGAAGGGCCCCGCCCAGCTGCCGAGCAGCACGTCGTCAAGCGGAAGCCCCGGCGCCGGCCGGTCCGGCCGTCCGTCGAGGAGCAGGCCGTCGCTGATCCCGGCGACCTCGCGCCAGTCCAGCGCGCCCACCAGGCCGGCGAGTTCCCCCGGCGCGAGCGCCGTCCCGCGCGCCCCGGCGGGCAGCGAGAGCATGACGTCCGCGGCCGAGTGACCGGGGCCACCGACCAGCGCGTCCCCGGCGGCGATGACCCGCACCGGCCCGCCGGCCGCCGCCCGCACCCAGCCGAACGCGACCGCGCCCGCCGCGCCCGCCTGCCGGGAAACGCCCGCGTGGTAAGCCGCGACGAGCGCGGCGAACCGCTGCGCCCGCGCGGCGTCCGCCGCCGACCGCCTGTTAGCGGCGTCCGGCGAAGGCTCCTCCCGGCGAGGAATCTCCCGGATCAGGTAAGCCGCCATCCCTGGAAGAGCAACCGCCGCCACGAGACCTCACCGCCGCACCTATGAACGGCGCAACGCACCGTCACTGACAGACACGTACCGCAGCGGCGTTCGGCTCACGGCAAAGCCAAGATCATCCCGAACGGACCGTTGCTCCGCGCCCCCCCAAAGCCCCACGCCACCCGGAAGTTGCGCCCCACCATCCCGGCCACATCCCTTTCCCGCTCCCCGCTTTCCGCTTTCCGCTTCCCGCTCCCCGCTCCCCGCTTTCCGCTTTCCGTTTCCTGCTTTCCGTTTCCTGCTTCCCGTTTCCTGCTTCCCGTTTCCTGCTTCCCGCTTCCAGCTTCCGCCTGGCCGCCTGGCCGCCTGGCCGCCTGGCCGCCTGGCCGCGCCCTACCCCGGCATCGCGCCCGAAATATCCTGATACGCACATCAGAATCAAAAAGATCTTTGTCGTTTTGGCCGCCATAGGGGCCGAAACGACAAGTATTTCGACTAAGTGATCAAGAAACGCCGCCCGGGAGGGGGTTACTCGCTGAACGCCGACACCAAGGTCACCTCTGCCACCAAGGTCACCCCGGGCACCAGGTCGGAACGCCCGCTGCCGGGCACAGCCAGTTCCGGCCAGGGTTTTAGCCGCCGCGATCACGCCGCCGCCGGGGGGAGCCCGGTGAAACCTGGGACCGTTCGGCATGACGTTGCTGTTGAACGTGATCTTGATCTTGATGTTGATCTTGATCTTGGCTTCTGGCGGCTTAGCCGCCGAAGACCTGGGTCAGGTACTGGTTGGCGAAGCGGCGCTCCGGGTCTACCTCGTTCCTGACCCGGAGGAAGTCGGCGAACCGGGGGTAGGCACGGCCGAGGTAGGCGGCGTCGCGGGTGTGCATCTTGCCCCAGTGCGGGCGGCCGCCCACCGCGGCCACGATGGACTCGAAGAGCTGGAAGTACTCCCGGTACGGCAGCCCGACGTACTGGTGGATCGCCACGTAGGCGGAGTCGCGCCCGTACGCGGTGGACAGCCAGACGTCGTCCCGGGCCGCGACCCGGACCTCGACCGGGAACATGACCGGGTGGACGAGGCGGGCGACGCCGGCCCCGAGCTGGGTGAGCACGTCGACCAGGGACTCACGGGGGACCGCGTACTCCGACTCGACGAACCGCACCCGGCGGGGCGTGACGAAGACCTCGTGCGACGGCGCGGAGTAGGACCGCCTGGACAGCGTGGCGGCGGCGAGCCGGTTCAGCGGCTTGATCGTCGCGGGCATCGCCCGCCCCGTGCGGCAGAGCGCGCCGAAGGCGGCGTTCTCCATCACTTCGTATTCGAGGAAGCGCCGCCAGCCGGGCAGGGGCGGGGGGTACGGCGGGGTGCGGTTGTTCCGCTTGACGAGCGCGTTCTTGCCGTACGGGAACCAGTAGAACTCGAAGTGGTCGTTGCCCGCGGTGAACTCGCCGAAGCGGTCGAGCACCTCCTCGACCGGCATGGGCCGTTCGTCGGCGGCCAGGGTGAAGGCGGGAACGCACTGCAGGGTCACCGTGGAGAGCACGCCGAGCGCGCCGATGGAGATCCGGGCGGCGTTGAACAGGTCGGGACGCTCGGTGGCGGAGCACTCCACCGCGGAGCCGTCGGCGAGCACCACCTGAAGGCCGGCCACCTGGGTCGCGAGGCCGCCGAGGCGAGCCCCTGTGCCATGGGTCCCGGTGGAGATGGCACCGGACACCGTCTGCGCGTCGATGTCGCCGAGGTTGGCCATCGCCAGGCCGAGCGCGTCCAGCGCCGCGTTCAGGTCCCTGATCGTGGTGCCGGACCTGACGGTGACGAGCCCGGATTCCAGGTCCGCGCCGATGATGCCGGACCAGGTGGAAAGGTCGAGCGCAACCCCTGAGGTCGCCGCCGCCGGGGTGAACGAGTGCCCGCTGCCGAGGGCGCGGACGGTCAGCCCGTCCTTGGCCGCGGACATGACGGCGCTGGCTATCTCTTCGGTGCTGCGCGGCCACGCCCGCCGCACGGGGTCCGCGCTTGCCGTACCCGCCCAGTTCTGCCAGGTCATTGTTCCATTTTCTTGAAGTTTACACTCCAGTGGACTGATTTCCGAGCGAAGCGGTTACTGTTTGCGCATGTCAGGCACATTGCCGAGGACCGTCAATGGCCGGGTGGTGAGCACGTCGCCGCGCTGCCGGAACCTTATCGAACGCGCGCTGGCCCGGCCAGGATACCGGGGCGTTACGGCCTACTCGCTAGCCGAGGCGCCCTGGCCGCACGCCACCGGCACCAGCGACGGCCCGCTCGTCGCGTACCCGACCGCGGACCGCGTCCGGGCTTACCGCGGCGAAGGGCAGTGTTTCGGTTAATAAGCAAAAATCTTCAGCTAACTTTCAGCTTGAGGTGAGACCGTGCTCAGGCGCTTCTAGACCGGGAGACAACAATGGATAAGGCAACTCCCGCTCATGGTGGCACCGTCCGCCGCCGGGGTAGTACTCGGGCTGGTGAACGGCTGCCGCGCGCTTCTCGCATTCGCCGGCGCCGTCACGCTCACCGGCACGGTCGCGGACGCCCGGAGGCCGAGCCGGATTCGTTCCACCCGCCGATCGTCTTTACCAAATCGATATGAAACGGCATACTGGCAGGGGATCACAAAACGTGGAGGTCACCCCTTTGACAAACCGGGCCTTCCGCTCCACACGAGGCCTCACGGGGGGGTTGTCGCTCCTCCTGTCGGGTGCTCTCGCGACGGTGGCACTGAGCGGATGCGGCGCTCCCTCGTACACGTACGTGGCGGACTCGAGCGCAGGCGCGTACTACAAGGTGCCCGCGCAGTGGCACGAGATATCCCAGCAGGACCTGAACGCCGCCATCAAGGCCGCGGGCGGTTCGAGCGCCGGCATCTGGACCACCGCGTTTGACGCGAACACCACGCCGTCCGCCGATCACAACGGTTCCATCAGCCTCGCGCAGCCCTACGTGTACGCCCAGGTGGGAAAGCTTTCCTCGACGGGAAGCGCCCAGCTTTCCTACGACGCCATGCGCGACCTGTGGCTGCCGGTCACCTCCACGGCCAGGCAGACCGACGCGTCGCAGGGCTTCCCCGGCACCAACTTCACCCAGATCCGGGACCAGACGATCACCGCGAAGCAGGGCGTGCACGGGGTCCGGGAGACCTTCCAGTACACCTTCGGCGGGACCACGGACACCTTCGACGAGGTGGTGCTGACCAACGCAGATCAGACGACCCTGTACACGCTGGAAGTCCACTGCACCGACTCGTGTTACTCGCAGAACCAGAGCAACATCGACACCATCATGTCCTCATTTACCGTCGGGAGCCCGACATGAAGCAGGCCAGCTGGCCGGAGCAGGGTCTCACCTTCACGGGCGGGCGCCCGCGAGAAGAGGACATCCTGACCCGCCGCAGAACGCCCTTCTGGGACCGGGTCAAGTGGCTTACCCTCCTGGCCATCATCTGGCTGGTCCTCGTCTGGTCGCTCATGGCCGACGACCCGCTGATCGGGTTCGCCGACGCCGTCCGGATCCAGGTCCGCGAAGGCTGGTGGGTCTTCATCCTGATCGGGCTCGAGCTGATCCACCAGTTCCACTACTTCCTCAGCGAGCGCTCCGCCCGATACAACCAGTTCTGGGTCAAGAAGGTCTGGGGCAAGTGGGCCCGGTTCACCGACCGCCGGATCTCGGCGTGGGCGAAGTTCCGGATCACCCGGGTCATCAGCTGGATCGTCGTCATCGCCGTCATCGCGATCGTCACCGGCAAGATCATCCACGCGCAACCGCTGAACGCGCTGCTGCGGATCCCGCAGATCGTGTGGAGCGCGATGCCGTTCGTGGTCCAGATCGTGTTCACGCTGTTCTTCGTGGTCGCCCAGTTCGGCATGCTGTTCTGGTTCCTGTCCAGGGGCGGCGTCGACGTCTACTACCCCGACGACATCAAGACCAGTTTCTCCGACGTGTGGGGCCAGGACCACGT
>DAHWEX010000742.1 GCA_027326205.1 Actinomycetota bacterium | reverse complement strand
CGGCCCGCTGTCCATGGACGAGCTCGCCGCCGTCATCGGCCGCGACATCCCGGCCGGCGCCTACGTCAACCTCGGCATCGGGCAGCCGACCAAGATCGCCGACTACCTGCCGAAGGGCGCGGACGGCCACCCGACCTGCATCCTGCACACCGAGAACGGCATGCTCGGCATGGGCCCCGCCGCCCGCGGCGACGAGGTCGACCCCGACCTCACCAACGCCGGCAAGGTCCCGGTGACCGAGTTGCCCGGGGCGGCGTACTTCCATCACGCCGACTCCTTCGCGATGATGCGCGGCGGCCACCTCGACGTCTGCGTCCTCGGCGCCTACCAGGTCGCGGCCAACGGCGACCTGGCCAACTGGCACACCGGCAGGCCCGGTGACATCCCCGCCGTCGGCGGCGCGATGGACCTGGCGACCGGCGCCAAGGACGTCTACGTGATGATGACCCTGTTCACGAAGCGGGGCGAGGCCAAGCTGGTGCCGAGCTGCACCTACCCGCTGACGGGCGTGGCCTGCGTCAGCCGCGTCTACACCGACTACGCGGTTTTCGACATCCTGCCCGCCGCGAGGGGCGTCCGCGTCCGGGAAACCTACGGCATCTCGCTCGCGGAGCTGCGCGACCGGGTGCCGGTGACGCTGCTTTAGCCCGGTCGTGGTCGCCGGCGGCCCCGGATTCCCCGTCGCACCCGGCGGGTAGCCGCCCACCGCCGGGCAATTGCGACCGATCACTGCATTGAGTGATTAACTGGCTACCAGAGAGGTAATGTCACCTGGCATCAGGGGCCATCCGTCCGGTGTGGCCCGTGAACGGGCTCGCTGCCAGCCCGGCGGTAAGGGGAAACTGACATGATTTCCACGCTTCTGGTCGGCCTGGCGGACCAGTTCGGCTCCGTCCTCAACAGTCTCGCCGGACTTCTTTAACACGCACCGCCCGGTAACACGCACTGCGCGGGCGCGCCCGGCGCTGTCCCCCGGCCGCGCCCGGCACCATGATCCCGAACGGATCCGCGCGCTGCCCGGTGCCGCCGGGGCATCCCCTAGGCCGCGGGGTCGGGGTACCCGGCGTTGGTGCAGTCGCCCGTGACCTTGCCGGCCGCGCTCTGCGCGAACGCGGCGTTGGCGGCCTTGTTCCCGTTCAGCCCCTTGGCCGTGCCCGTCAGCCCGACCGAGACGTTGTAGAGGTCCGCGATGAGCGGCTCGGTGGTCGCCTGCTTGTACGCGCTGACCGCCGGGGCGGTGCTGCCGGTCGCGTCGTACCAGCTCCAGAACGCGTCGCACGCGCGGGCGTTCCCCGTGCTCGAGGAGCGGCCGCCGGACTTGGCCGCGATCACCGCGGCGCCGATGGCGAGCACGGCGACGACGACAAGGGCGATGTTGATAACGCGCCTGGGGTTCTTCACAGCCAGCAACTTTCTCAAATGCCATGGGGGACGGCAAGCGGCAGGATAACAGGGAAAGCCGGGACTTCACCCGGCTTGCAGGGAAGACTTGCCGCGAAGAATGGGTGGCGCGGCTCGCGCGGGTTAGGAATGATGCCATTCAATGGAACGCGATTGTGCGGAACGCCTCGAGGGAGGCCCGTCGCGTTAGCGGAGGTGGTATCGATGACGACGACCGCGACTGAGCCGGGGAAGCGCGCCAGGGGCAAGCGCCCGCCCGAGGGCGAGCCGGTCGTGGACCGGGCGTTCGCGCTGCTCGCGGCCTTCGACGCCGGCCACCGGCGGCTCTCGCTGCGCGAGCTGAGCAGGCGCAGCGGGATCCCGGTGAGCTCGGCGCTGCGGTTGGCCGGGCGGCTGCTCGCCTGGGGCGCGCTCGAGCGCGACGAGGCGGGCCAGTACTCGGTGGGCCTGCGGCTGCTCGAGGTCGCCTCGCTCGCGCCGCGCGGCCACGGGCTGCGGCAGGTCGCCCTGCCGTTCATGGGCGACCTCGCCGCGGTGACCCAGCAGCACGTGCAGCTCGCGGTGCGCGAGGGACTCCAGGCCACCCTGGTGGAGCGGTTCTCCTCGCACAGCTCGGTCCCGGTGCGCTACCGGGTCGGCGGCAAGATCCCGCTGCACTGCACCGGGATGGGGCTCGCCCTGCTGGCGTTCGCGCCCGCCGAGGTGCAGGAGGAGGTGCTGTCCCTGCCGCTGCACGGCGAGCCGGACCGGAACCTCATCCCGCCGGCGGCGATGCGCCGTGCGCTCGCCGAGGTGCGCCGCGAACGGCTGGCGATCTACCGCCGCCTGGAGGAAGAGCCGATCGTGGCCGTCGCGGCGCCGATCTTCGGCGAGCACGCCGACGCGGTCGCCGCGATCGGCGTGGTCCTCCCCGAACGCGTGGCCCAGCCCAGGCGGCTGGGCTACGCCGTCCGTACCGCCGCGCAGGGCATCTCCCGCCAGCTCGGCGCGCCGAGCGGCCTGGAAGCGAGCGCTCGCCCCGCTGAGTGAGGCGAGTCCCGGGGCGCCGCGGGCCAGGTCAGGCTCCGATCATGTTGTAGCCGCCGTCGGCCACCAGGTAACCGCCGGTGATGTGCGCGGCGTCCGCGCTGGCGAGGAACAGCGCGGTGCCGGCCACTTCCTCCGGCTTCGGGATGTGGTGCATCGGGGTCATCTCCCGCAGCTTGTCACCCCGCCCGTTCTTGTAGTCCTCCCGGTTGAGCATCCGCTCGGTCTCCATGAAGCCCGGGGCGAAGACGTTGACCCGCACCCGGGGAGCGAAGGCGTGCGCGTAGGACTTGGTGAGACCGACGATGCCGTACTTCGCGGCGGCGTACTGCGGCGCCCGGGCGCTGCCGCGCACGATCACCGTCGAGCCGATGTTGACGATCGACCCGCCGCTGCCCTGCTCGAGCATGCGCGAGCCGAACTCGTGCGTGCAGATCAGCGTGCCCTTGATGTCGACGGCGAGGGTGTGGTCGATCGACTCCTCGGTGATGTCCCGCCACGACATCTGCTCGCTCGCCATGTCGCCGACGTTGTTGACCAGCACGTCGAGCCGGCCGAAGTGCCCCCAGACCGCGTCGGCCATCGCCTTGACCTGCGCCCAGTCGGTGATGTCGGCCTGCACGAGGAACGCCTTGCGGCCCTCGGCCTCGATCCGCGCCGCCGTCTGCCGCGCCCCCGCCGCCGAGCTGCGGTAATGCACGGCGACGTCGGCGCCCTCCTGCGCCGCGCGCACCGCCACCTCGGCGCCGTAGCCGGTGCCGGCGCCGGTGACAAGGACGGTCTTTCCGGTAAAGCGCTGCGGGAACGTCATGATGTACGGGTCCTTACTAGACGAGGGTGCGGCCGCCGTCGACGTACATGACGTGTCCCGTCACGAACGCGGACTGCGCTGAGCAGAGGAACAGAACGGGCCCGACCAGGTCGTCGGTGGTGCCGAGCCGGCCGGCCGGGACCAGGGCGGTCAGGCCGTCCCTGACGCCCGGCTTCGCCAGGTGCCCGCGGGTCAGCTCGGTCTCGGTGTAGCCGGGCGCGACCGCGTTGACGGTGACGCCGTGCGGCGCCCATTCCCGGGCCATGACCCGGCAGAGCTGGTTCACGCCGCCCTTCGTGGCGGCGTACGGTGCGTGGTCGGCGTGCGCGAGCAGGCCGGAGACGGAGGAAAGGAAGACGATCCGCCCGTGTCCCGCCGGGACCATCAGCGCGCCGGCCGCCTGCGCGGTCCACACCGCGCTCTTCAGGTTGACGTCGATGATCCGCTCCCAGACCTCGTCCGGGGTCCGCAGCACCGGGCGCCGGTCGTTGACGCCGACCGCGTGCACGAAGACGTCAAGCCCGCCGAGCAGCCCGGCGGCGTCCCGCACGGCCTGCCGGGCCGCCGCGGCCGCGGTGAGGTCGGCCGTCACGGTCTTGATCCCGAGGCCGGCCGAAGCCACCGCCGCCAGCCGCTGTTCGTCCACGTCGGTGACGGCAACCCGCGCGCCCGCCCGCGCCAGGGCGAGCGCGACCGCCGCGCCGATCCCGCCCGCGCCGGCCACGAGCGCGGGGCGGTCACCCAGTCCAAGCCAGTCCGTCATAGCGAGCAGTGAAGGGCAACGGCGCGCCCTCGACAACGCATGTTCCATTGATTGGCATCAAGGCGGTCGCGCGGGCGGCATCCCTGGTGGGCTACTGCGCGACGCCGCAGGACTTCCGGGAGGAACAGCATGAAACTCGTGACCTTCACCGAAGGCCAGGACACCGTCGGCCGGGTCGGGCGCATCGCCGACGACCAGGTGGTCGAGCTCGATGCCGCTTCTACGCGGGAGTTCTTCGAGCGGGACCAGCGGGTCGGCGAGACCGGCCGCCGCTACCCGCTCGCCGGGGTGCGGCTGCGCGCGCCGATCGTGCCCAAGAAGTTCTTCCACACCGCCGGGAACTTCCGCGAGCACCACGAGGACCTCGTCCGGGTCAACTGGTCGCACCCGGTCAACAAGGGCATCGTCTTCTTCCAGAACGTGGACGCGATCATCGGACCCGGCGACCCGGTCGTCTACCCCGAGCACCTGACGAAGGAACTCGACTACGAGCTCGAGATGGCGATCGTCATCGGCAAGCCGGGCAAGTTCTTCTCCGCCGAGCAGGCGGCCGAGCACATCGGCGGCTACCTGGTCTTCAACGACATCACGGCGCGCGACATCCAGCGCCGGGAGATGAAGTCGGGGGTCTTCTCCTTTTCCAAGGCGATCGACACCTTCTGCCCGATCGGCCCGTACATCGTCACCGCCGACGAGATCGACGACCCGCACGACCTCGACATGGAACTGCGCGTCAACGGCCAGGTCCGGCAGAAGTCGAACACCCGCAAGATGTCGGTGTCGATCCCGCAGCTGGTCGCCTACCACTCACCGCAGGTCTACAGCGCGGGCGACCTCATCACCACCGGAACGGTGGCGGGCGTCGCGGCGAGCACCGACGACCCGTTCGCCAACTACCTGAAGCCCGGCGACGTGGTCGAGGCGGAAATCGAGCACCTGGGCATCCTCCGCAACCCGGTCATCTCCTGGCGCGACGCCCACGGCACGGACGCCCCGGCGGCCGACAGCTGGGTCTGAGGCGCGGAGCAACCGCCCGTTCGGTGGAAAAATCAGGACGACCCTACCGAACGGGCCGTTGCTCCGCCTGGCCGCGTCAGGCGGAGCCGTGGGCGAGCCGCAGCCCGAGGGAGGCGAACTGGTCGAACGGCCGGTGATAGCCGCGCTCGATGTGGTGCACGCCGTGCAGCGCCGACGGCCCGTCGGCGACCGCGGCGGCGAGCACGGCGGAGAATCCGGCCCGCACGTCCGGCAGCTCGACCTCGGCGCCGCGCAGCTTGGACACGCCGCGGATGACCGCCGAGTGCAGGGCGTTGCCGTCGTGGAAGCGGCAGGCGGGGCCGCCGAGGCAGTTCGGGAACACCTCGATCTCGCAGCCCATCTTCTGCAGCGCGGGGACGTACACGAGCCGGTTCTCGAACACGGTCTCGTGCAGCACCGACATGCCGTTGGCCCGGGTGAACAACACCATCAGCGGCTGCTGCCAGTCGGTCATGAAGCCCGGGTGGGTGTCGGTGTGCACCGCCGCGGGCTGCAGCCCGTCCGGCGCGGACGCGGTGATCCACTCGTCGGTGATGTCGAACCGGGTGCCCATCCGGGCCAGGGTCGTGATCGCGGTGACGAGCCGGTCCTGCGGGCAGCCGTGTACCCGCACCTCGCCGCCGGTGATGAGCCCGGCGACCAGGTAGGAAAAGGCCTCGAGCCGGTCGCCGGCCAGCCGGGTGGAGGCGCCCCTGAGCCTGGGCACGCCCTCGATCACGATCCGCCGGTCCGGGCTCAGCTCGATGTGCGCGCCCATCCGCTGCAGGAACAGCGCGAGCTCGACCACCTCGGGCTCGGTGGCCGCGTTGCGCAGCACGGTCTTGCCCTCGGCGAGGACGGCCGACAGCAGCACGGTCTCGGTCGCGCCGACGCTCGGGTACGGCAGCGTGATGCGCGCGCCGTGCAGCCTGCTCGCCTTGGCGGTGATGCCGGTCGGCCCGTACGCGATCTCGGCGCCGAGGGCCGTCAGCGCCTCGGCGTGGAAGTCGACCGGGCGGCGTCCGATGGGGTCGCCGCCGACGAGCGGGACGAAGGCCTCGCCGGTCAGGTGCAGCAGCGGTCCGAGCATCAGGATCGGGATCCGGTTGAGCCCGGTGAACGCCTCGGGGACCCGCGTCCGCACCTCGCTTCCCGGTGCGATCGTGATCTCGCTGTCCTCGAGGCCCACGTGGAAGCCCGCCGACTCGAGCATCGCCGCCGTGATGTCCACGTCCCCGACCTGCGGGGCGTTGCGGATCACGCTCGGCCCGTCGCCGAGCATTGCGGCCACCATGTGCTTGGTCACGGCGTTCTTGGACCCGCGCACGGAAATATCCCCGCGCAGCGGCCCCGAAGGTTCAACTGTCCACGTCTGCGTCACGCGGTTCACGATATGTGACGACCAACCCCGCGCGCTCCGCGTTCCGGAGGAACCCTGAGAACCCTGAGAACCACCCGGCCGCCGTTCCGGGCCGCCGTGCCCGGCCCTGCCGCGGTGGCGGCGTGGTAGTCTGTCTAGACAGGGCTAGACAGAATTCATGGGAGGTTCTCATGACGTCGCCTGATCATGATTACTGGCAGATTCAGGACGCCAAGCAACGCTTCAGCGAAATGATCCGCGCCGTCGCGCACGACGGGCCGCAGGTCATCACCCGGCACGGCGAAGAAGTCGCCGTCGTCGTGGACATCGCCGAGTACCGGAGGCTCACCCGGCCGACAGTGGACCTGACGAGCCTGCTGCTCGGCGGGCCGAAGCTCTCCGACACCGCCGCCGGCGCACTGGCGGAGGTCGAGGCGGAGCGCAAGGCCGACTTCGGGCGGCAGAACGACCTAGCGGTCGACCGGTGACCTACCTGCTCGACACCAACGTCCTCTCGGAAACGCGCAAGCGTCAGCCTGCCGCCGGGGTGACGAACTGGATCGCGGCGACCCCGCCGGGGCAACTGCATGTATCGGTGCTGACCCTCGGGGAGATCGAGCAGGGAATCTCGCGGATTCGCGGGCGAGGGGATCATGAGCAGGCAGTCGCCCTTGAGGGCTGGCTGCGGGACCTGGTGCCCGGGTTCGCGGACAGGATCCTTCCGGTTACGCTCTCGGTCGCCTCCGCCTGGGGCCGGCTGCGGCACGAGCGGCCGCTCCCCGTCATAGACGGCCTGATCGCTGCCACGGCCAAGGTGAACGGCCTAACGGTTGTCACCCGGAACGTCAAGGACTTCGAACGGTCAGGGGTTGAGGTTCTCAACCCCTTCGGGAATTAGACGCGGAGCGCCGTCCCGCACTTCCCGGTCCGCCGGGCGGTTCAGCGTTCTTGACAGGGGCAGGGAAGCGAACTTATAAATTTAACGTACTAGTTCGTGCATTGAGCCGTCGTCGCTGCGTGCGCGGGCAGCTGACCCAGGGAAAGGCGGCGAGATGAAGGCAGCGGTCCTCACCGGACTCGGCGAAGTCGTCATCGTGGAGGACTGGCCGGAACCGGTGCCGGAACCCGGGCCGAGCGTGATGGCCTCCACGGCGTGGACGCCGACCCCGGTATCCGCGCAGCGGCCCGCGGTCTCGGCGAGCATGGGCGACCCGGCGGACATCGGCCAGTGGACTTCGGCCCGGGTGACGGGGGCGACGCGCAGGCCGACGCTGCCGAAACCCGCCGCGGCGGCCACGCTGACCAGTTCGGGCGGTGCGACGTCCAGCATCGTGAGGTGTGCCAGGCCGATGACGCGCTTCACGCAGCCCTCCGAGAGCCGGACATGAACTAACCTGATAGTTCTTTATTTCGACCCGGCTGCGCGCCGATGTAAAGACCCCGGGGCCGTTAATGAACCGTGCAGTTCGTTCACGGTAGGATCACCGGTGTGACCCGTTCCACTGCTGTTCCCGGGGGCGCCGCGGCCACCGAACGGCTCCGTGACCCGGAGCGGACCCGCCAGGAGATCCTCGACGTGGCGCTCAGCGAGTTCGCGCGGAACGGCTACGCGGGGGCGCGGGTCGACGAGATCGCCGCGCGGACCCGCACGACGAAGCGGATGCTGTACTACTACTTCACGAACAAGGAGCAGTTGTACATCGCGGTGCTCGAGCAGGCGTACGCCACCGCCCGCGACGCCGAGCGGCAGCAGGACGTCGACCACCTGGACCCGGTCCCGGCCATCCGTACCCTCGCTGAGCTGACGTTCGACCATCACGAGTCGCACCAGGACTTCATCAGCCTCGTCGCGATCGAGAACATCCACCGGGGCGAGTTCATCGCCAGGTCGCCGGCGATCGCCGCGCTCAACAGCCCGGCCGTCGACCTGATCGCGCGGATCCTGGAGCGCGGGCGCGCGACGGGCGACTTCCGCCGCCCGGTGGCGGCCATCGACGTGCACATGATGATCAGCGCGTTCTGCTTCTTCCGGGTGTCCAACCGGCACACCTTCGGCACCCTGTTCGGCATCGACATGCTCGACCCCGCCCGCCGCGACCAGTACCGCCAGATGATCGGCGACATGGTCGTCAGCTACCTCGCCGGGCCCTGAGCGCCCCGGCAGCGGCCTGCGTCGATCACTTCGAAAAGATCTTTGGCTTTTCGGCCCCTATGAGGGCCGAAAAGCCAAAGATCTTCGATAAGTGATCTTGGCAAGTAGGGAAGCGCCGCCGGCGTGATCGCGCCAGCCTGATAAGTGACAAGATGGAATGGAATCGTGTAGGCCACGCGGGCGGTAGTCCATCAGCAAGGAGCAGGCCGTCATGAGTCTTTTCTCCAGAGCCCACGACATCCTCGCCGCCAAGGCGAACAAGGCGCTCGACTCCGTCGAGAACCCGGGCGAGATGCTCGACTACTCCTACGAGCAGCTGCTCGACTACATCACCCGGGTCCGGCAGGCGCTGGTCGAGATCGCCGCCGAGCGCAAGCGGATCGAACTTCAGGAACCTCAGCTGCGGCACACGGTCGCCCACCTGGAGGAGCAGGCTCAGGCCGCGCTCGGGCAAGGCAGGGAAGACCTGGCCAGGGAAGCGCGCTCACGCCGGGCCGCGGCCCAGCAGCAGGCCGACGGGCTGGAGGCGCAGCACCGGGAGCTGGCCGAGCAGGAGCGCAAACTCCAGCAGAACCTCACGCAGTTGCAGCAGCGGGTCAACGAGTTCCGCTCGCGGAAGGAGGTCATGAAGGCCGACTACGCCGTCGCCCAGGCAGGCGATTACGGCGGTACGGGCGACGCGCTCGTGCGCGCGCAAGAGAAGATCGCCGCCATGCAGGCCAGGGCCGGTGCCACGGACGAGCTGCTGCAGTCCGGCGTGCTCGAGGACGTGGGCGGCCACACGGCCGACATCCAGGAAGAACTCGACGCGGCCGCGTCGGCCGCCGACGTGGACAGTCAGCTGGCCGCGCTGAAGGCGAAGCTCGCCACG
>DAHWEX010000730.1 GCA_027326205.1 Actinomycetota bacterium | reverse complement strand
CGAGCGCGATCGCCTGGGCGCTGTTCGTCATCATCCTGGCGATCTCCGCCGTCCAGCTGAAGGTCTTGAGGTACCGCGATGTCGACTGAGCTCTCGCTGACCGGCCCGGGCGTCCGCGGGCGCGGGCCCGGCGGGCCCGTCTCGCAGCACCCGGGCCGGGCCCGGGTGCTGCGGGGCGCGGTCGCGGCGAGCCAGGTCGGCGCGGCGGCGTCGTGGGTCGTGGTCGTCGCCGGCGCGCTCGCCATCGTCGTGCCGTTCGCCTGGATGCTCAGCGTCGCGTTCCGGCCCGCCGCCGACCTCTACGCCAACCCGGCCCGGCTCTGGCCGGGGCAGTGGACGGTGCACGGGGTCGACGCGGTGCTGAGCCAGTTGCCCTTCGGGCGGCTGATCCTCAACACGTTCGTCTTCGCGGGCGGCACATCGGTCCTGCTGCTGCTGTTCGACTCGATGACCGCCTTCGCGCTGGCCCGGCTGAAGTTCCGCGGCCAGCACGTGGTCTTCGTGGTGATCCTGGCGACGCTGATGGTGCCCTTCCAGGTCACCCTCGTCCCGGTGTTCCTCACGCTGTTCCACCTCGGCTGGCTGAACAGCTACCAGGGGCTGATCGTGCCCCGCGCGACCAGTGCGCTGGGCATCTTCCTGCTGCGGCAGTTCTTCATGCAGTTGCCGCGCGAACTCGACGACGCGGCCCGCATCGACGGCGCGGGCAACTTCACCCTGTACTGGCGGGTGATCCTGCCCAATGCCAGGCCCGCGCTGGCGTCGCTGTTCATCATCCAGTTCTCGACCCTGTGGAACGACTTCCTCTGGCCGCTCGTCGTCAGCAGCAACACCGACATGCAGACCCTGCCGGCGGCCCTGACCCTGTTCTCGAGCCAGGGCGGCGTTGACCACGCCGCCCTGATGGCCGGCGCCGCCATCTCGCTGACCCCGCTGGCCATCGCCTTCCTGCTGCTACAGCGGTTCTTCGTGCAGGGCGTCGCCACCACCGGGATCAAGTAACCCCCCGTATCACCAGCAGAATCGGAGACACGTGTTTACCTGCACCGCAACCATCGACCCGGACTTTGTCATCGCCCCGGTCCCGCGACGGCTGTTCGGGTCCTTCGTCGAGCACATGGGCCGCGCCGTTTACGGCGGCATCTTCGAGCCCGGGCACCCCGAGGCCGATGCCGACGGCATCCGGCTCGACGTCGTCAAGTTGACCCGCGAACTCGGCGTCACCGCCGTGCGGTACCCGGGCGGTAACTTCGTGTCCAGCTACCGCTGGGAGGACGGCGTCGGCCCGGTCGCGGAGCGCCCTACCCGGCTCGACCTGGCCTGGCGCTCGATCGAGACCAACGCGTTCGGCCTCAACGAGTTCATGAACTGGGCCCGGCAGGCCGACGTCGAGCCGATCATGGCGGTGAACCTGGGCACCCGCGGGGTGGAAGACGCGTGCAACCTGCTTGAGTACGCCAACTTCCCGGGTGGCACGCGCTGGTCGGACCTGCGCGTCGCGCACGGCGTGCGGGAGCCGCACGCCGTCAAGATGTGGTGCCTGGGGAACGAGATGGACGGACCGTGGCAGGTCGGGCACAAGACCGCCACCGAGTACGGCCGGCTCGCGGCGGTCACCGGAGAGGCGATGCGCCGCATCGACCCCGGGATCGAACTGGTCGCCTGCGGCAGTTCCAACGACCGGATGCCGACGTTCGGGTCCTGGGAGGCGCAGGTCCTCGACGAGGCCTACGACGTCGTCGACTACATCTCGCTGCACGCGTACTTCGAGGAGCGCGACGGCGACCGGACGGGATTTCTGGCCTCGGCCCACGCCATGGACCAGTTCATCGACGGCGTGGTCGCGACCTGCGACCACATCGGCGCCAAGCGGCGCTCCCGACGCAAGCTGAAGCTGTCGTTCGACGAGTGGAACCTCTGGTACGAGAGCCGCTTCGCCGGCCAGGAGAACCTCAGCTGGGCGCGGGCGCCGCGGCTCATCGAGGACGAGTACACCGTCGAGGACGCCGTCGTGCTCGGCAACCTGCTGATGAGCCTGCTCCGGCACAGCGACCGGGTCACCACGGCGTGCCTGGCCCAGCTCGTGAACGTCATCGCACCGATCCGTTCGGAATCAGACTCCGTCGCCTGGCGGCAGACCATCTTCTTCCCGTTCGCGCTGACCGCGCGGCACGCGCGCGGTGACGTGCTCCGGGTCGAGCCGGTCGCGCCGACGCTACACTCCCGCACCCTGGGCGACGTGCCGGCCGTGGACGTGGCCGCGACGCGGGACCCGGAGACCGGCGAGCTGTCGGTGTTCGCGGTCAACCGGGACGAGACCCAGCCCGCGGCCCTCCGGCTCCGGCTCGCCGGGGCCGGGGCTGCGACGGTGGCCGAGCACCTCGTCCTCGGCGGGGCCGACCTGCTCGCGACCAACTCCGAGCAGGTGCCCGACCGGGTGGTGCCGCGGTCGAGCACGGGGCACCAGCTCGACGGGGACCGGCTGACGGTCGAGCTCCCGCCCGTGTCGTGGTCGCTGATCCGGACAACGGGCCGGCCAGCCGGCGCCTAAGGCCCGGCGTGCGGCCGGAGCCTAGCGCCCACTTGCGGGATTGACTGGGGACTCAGTACCATTTTAGCGGTATTGGATACCGAAGGGGATGGTCTGGGTGAGCGATCCGATTGCTGACGGCCTGCCTGCTCCGCACACGACGGCGGGGAAGATCGCTGACCTGGAGCGGCGCCGGCACGAGGCGGTCCACGCGGGCCCGGCCGCGGCGGTGGGCAAGCAGCACGCCAAGGGGAAGCTGACCGCCAGGGAGCGG
>DAHWEX010000721.1 GCA_027326205.1 Actinomycetota bacterium | reverse complement strand
CTCCGCGTACAGGGTGAGGGCCGCCTGCGCCAGCCTGCCGCGCGCGTTCGGCTCCCATCGCCCCATGGCTCGATGATATGCACCGCTAGCCGACCTGGAGCACGGCCGGCGCGAGGCGCTCCAGGTGGCCGACGCCGGCCGCGAGGTCAAGGGCGACCGTGCCGGGGGACATCAGGATCACGTGGTCCGCGCCGGCCGCCCGGTGCGCGCTCACCGCGGCGGCGATCGCCTCCGGGCTGCCGTGGGCGACCAGGTCGTTGACGAGGTCGTCGCCGACCGCCTCGATCTGCTCGCCGCTGTAGCCGAGCCGGGCGATGGTCGCCGCGAACCACGGCCGGCTCAGGGACGCCGCGGCCACGCTCCGCGCTGTCGCCCGCGCCGTGCCGGGGTCGGCGGTGTCGGTGATCACGGACAGCGCGACGACGAGCAGCTTGTCCGGGCCGAGCAGCTCCCGCACCTGCGCGGTGAACGCCGGGGGCAGGCCGGCCGGCAGCACGCCGTCGGCCAGTTCCGCGGCCAGCGCGATCATCTTCGGGCCGTTCGCCGCGACGATCCGGGCATAGGGCGCGTCGGGCGCGGGCGTCATGGTCGGCGCGGCCATCCGCTCCAGGTAGTCGCGCATGACGGCGAGCGGGCTGCCGTACTCCCGGCCGACCAGGGCCGCCTGCTGCGGGTAGCCGACGCCTAGCCCGAGCACGAGCCGGCCCGGGTAGGCCTGCGCCAGCATGGCGGCGGCCGCGTGCGCGGCCTGCGGCGCCCTGGCCCAGACGTTGGCGATCCCGGTCCCGAACGTCATCCCCTCGGTCGCGGGCAGCAGCAGCGCCAGCTGGACGAGGGGATCCTTGCCGCCGACCGTCTCGTTGACCCACGCGGTGCGGTACCCGGCCCGTTCAAGCCGGCCCGCGGCTTCGCGCTGGAGATCGACCGGCGGCATGCTGGCGAACGGTACCGGCAGGTACGCCCCGACCGCCCCGAGGGACGGGCGCGCCGCGTCGACCCGCTGCGACTCACTCATCACCTGACTCCTTCGCCCCGCAAGCTGATGTCAGTTACTGTCATGAGCGTAATGATGTCAGTGACTGTTGTCAACTCAGGGCGGCCGCCGGCGAGACGGTCTAGTCCGCCAGGCGGGCGGGGAAGCCGCCGGTGGCGACCGGGCCCCAGCGGACCGGGGTGACCCGCAGCAGCGACATGCCCTGCTTGACCATGGCCTCGCGGTACTCGGCCCAGTCCGGGTGCTCGCCGGAGATCGAGCGGTAGTAGTCGACGAGCGCGTCGACCGCCTCGGGCACGTCGAGAACCTCAGCGGTGCCGTCCACCTGGACCCACGCGCCGCCGAAGTCATCCGACAGGAACAGGACGCTCACGTGCTCGGGGTCCCGGCGCGCGTTGCGGGCCTTGGCCCGTTCCGGGTAGGTCGCGATCACGATCCGTCCCGCGCCGTCCACCCCGCAGCTGACCGGCGAGGCCTGCGGGCCGCCGTCCTGCCGCGTGGTGATCACGACCGCGTGATGCCGGACCTTGACGAACTCGATCAGCTCGTCCCTGCTGACGACGGTATTCGTCGCGATGTTCCTGGCCACATCGGCCAACCCTAGCAACCCGGTCGCCGCTAGCGCGGCCGGGCCAGCAGCGAGCGGGTACGGCCGGGAAGCCCCGGCGGGAGCGCCGCGACGACGTCGGCGATCGTCGTCGCGGCGAGCGACGCGCGCCACGCGGCCTCGGCCGCGGCCATCAGCGCGGCCAGCCCGCAGGCCTCGCGGCACTGCTCGGGCGGCACCGCGCCGCGGCCGCGCTGCCGGATCTCGCGGCAGGTGTAGAACGGCGACTCGCCGTCCACTGCCTCGACCACCTGCAGCAGCGTGATCTGGTCAGCCGGGCGGGCCAGGCGGAACCCGCCGCGCGGACCAGTGGAGCCGCTGAGCAGCCCGGCCCGCACCAGGGCCTGCAACTGCTTCGCCAGGTAGGCCGCGGGCAGGTCGTAGTGCTCGGCCAGTTGCGCGGCCGAGGCCGTGCTCCCCTGGTCGAACTGGGCGAGCTGGGCGAGCGCCGTGGCGGCGTGCAGGACCCACTCGGTGCTTTCCGGCAGCTTCACGCGTGCTAGCCTAGCAGTATTACGGATATCAAATATCCGTAATAGCCTTGATTTGCCGTCCAGCGAGGAGGGTTCATGCGCATCGCGGTCGCCGGCGGGACCGGGCGGATCGGTCGCCTCACCATCGCCGCGCTCGGCGCGGCGGGGCATCAGACGGTACCGCTCAGCCGCGGCGCGGGGGTTGACGCGTACACCGGCGACGGGCTGCTCGACGCGCTGGCGGGCGCGGAGGCGCTCATCGACGTCGTCAACCTGCCGTCACAGAACGAAGCGGAGATCGTCGACTTCTTCGGCACGACGACGCGGAACCTGCTCGCCGCCGGGGAGAAGGCGGGCGTGCGGCACCACGTCCTGCTGTCCGTCGTGGGCATCGACCACAACCGGCGCACGCCGCACTACGCCGGCAAGCGGGAGCAGGAGCGCCTGGTCGCCGCCGGCCCGGTGCCGTGGAGCATCGTCCGGGCGACGCAGTTTCACGACTTCGCCGCGATGGTGGCCGGCTGGGCCGAGCGGGATGGCACCGCGACGATCGCCCCGCTGCTCGTGCAGCCGATCGCGCAGGCCGACGTGGCGAAGATCCTCGCCGACGTCGCGGTCGCCGCGCCGCTCGGCTACCGGCTCGACATCGCCGGGCCGCAGACCGAGGACCTCGTGGACATGGCCAGGCGGACCTACGCCGCCCGGGGCCAGGAGATCGAGCTGATCCCGAGCTGGCGCGGTTCCTTCGGTCCCGACCTGGCGGGCGAGGCGCTGCTGCCGGGCGACGCCGCCCGGCTCGGCCCGACCTCGTTCGCGGACTGGCTCGCCGCCGGCGCACGGTAGCGGCGGCCGGCGGGCACCCCCGTGCGGCGGGCACCCCCGTCAGGCACCGTGCCTGACATGGTGAGCAGGCTCGCCGACGGCCGGTTAGCTCCGGCGGGCCACGAAGCCGGAGCCGAACGCGGCGATGTCGGGGACGCCGGACAGGGTCATCAGGACGTGCAGTTCCCGGGTGAGGAGCTCGACCGTGCGGCGGACGCCGTACTCGCCCGCGGCCGCCAGGCCGTAGGCGGCCAGGCGGCCGATGACCACGGCCGACGCGCCCAGGGCGAGCGCGACGAAGACGTCGGCGCCGGTGCGCACGCCGCTGTCGAGCAGGACCGGGACCTGCCCGGACACCGCCGCGGCGATCTCCGGGAGGACATCGAGGCTGGCCGCAGAGGGGTCGACCTGGCGGCCGCCGTGGTTGGAGACCAGGATGGCCGCGGCGCCGGCGTCCAGGGCTGCCTCTGCCGCCTCGGCGGTGAGGATGCCCTTCGCGATCCACGGCATCCCGTGCCGCGCGGTCGCCGCCGCCAGCTCGTCCCATGTCCAGGTGGGGGCGATGTGCGCCTCGTAGGTGGCGGCGACGTTCGGCGAGCCGTCGTCCAGCACGTTGCCGTGCCAGATCGCCGGGTCCAGGTGCAGGCGCCCCATCCGGGTGCGGGCGCGGAACCCGACGATCGGGCAGTCCACGGTCACGCAGAGCGCGTCGTAGCCGGCCGCCTTGATGCGGGCCGCGGAGACGTCGAACGACTCGTGCGGGTGGAGCTGGCCGATCCGGGCGGCCGCCGGGGCGGCCGCGGCTACCTCCTCGTAGGAGAAGCTGCCGACTTCGGGGACGATCGAGGCGATGCCGCTCGCCGCGTTGGCCCGGGCCACGGCGAGGTGCCCGTCGGCCGCGAACAGCGCGTCGCCGCCGAACGGCGCGGTCAGCACCGGCACCGACAGCGGGATGCCGAGGAGGGAGGTACTGGTCTTCGGGTCGCTGACCCCGCTCATCGGGCGCGGCCTGATCACCCAGCGGCCGAACGCCTCCCGGTTGGCGCGCAGCGTCCGCTCGGCGCCCGCGCCGCTCTCCAGGTAGGTCAGCGCGTCCTGCGGCAGGCGCCGCACCGCCGCGGCGTGGATCTCTTCCAGGGCCAGGAACTCCCCGTCGCGGGGAAATGCCGAACTCACACAGCGCACCTTACCGGCCGGCGTCCACCGGGAGACCCGCCTGTGCCGGCCGAGGGCACCGGGGACGTTTCCGGCGCAGCACCGGCCCGTTCGGGATGATTCCAGGGCCGGCCGGCCAGGAGAACTACCTGGCCCGAAGCCGCGCACCGGGCGATACCCGTTCGAAGTCCGGGCACCTGTGCTGGACGCGGCCGGCTTCGCGGTCTCGTTCGTCATGCTCAGCAGGCTGCCGCGCCTGCCGCCTGGCACCAGCGGGGAGGGCGGCGGGCAAACCGGGATACCGAACGGAAGCGTGCTTCGCGAGATCCGCGCCGGAGGAACCCGGGCCAGCTCGCGCTCGTGCCTGCGCCGTGACCGACGATCGCCGGCGGAAGTCCGGGAAGTGGCGCCTTTCAGCCGGATGACTTGTTGGCATTTGCCGAGATATTTCCGCGATCTCGCTTTTGTGCCGTCGCCGCTTACGTGGAAACTTTGCAGTAGATGTCACTTACGCACGTCATATGAGTACTTTCTTTCCACGTTGTGCAGAGTTTCCACGTAAGGCGGCGCAGCGGGTGGATTCACCGCACCGGATATGCGCCCGACCGGCGCAACTTGTCCTTTTCATCGCTTTTGCGCGGATGCCCTTACGGTGGCGGGCGCGTTTCTCGTGGAATGTCGGTGGCGGCTCGCATACTCGGCCGCATGGACAGCAGGGTTCCGCCGAGCCTGCGACGGGTTATCGCCGAGCAGGCGGGAGTAGCCAGCCGCAACATGATCGGTGCCGCGCAACTGAAGGCCGCCGCCACAACCGGCGCCACGCTCCGCTACGGCTGGAGCGAGATCGACCGCGCCGCCCGCGAAACCGCCGACCAGGTCGCCGCTCCCGGCTTACCGTCCTCATGGACGCGTCCGGAGTCGGCGTACCGGCCTCTGCAGGGCCTCTGAATGCACGGCGTGCAAGTGCAAGTGCAGACAGGGCGGCCGGGGAGTGGAAGAATCTGGCCATGGCACTGGAGGCGGGCGCCTTCCGGCCGGATATTCCCAACGTCGCCCGCATGTACGACTACATGCTCGGCGGCAAGGACAACTATCCATCGGACCGGGAGGCAGCGCAGGAGACGTTCGCCGTGCTCGGCGAGGACGTGGTGCGCGGCAGCGTGCTGCAGAACCGCGAGTTCCTCGCCCGCGCCGTCCGGTACCTGGCCGCCGAACGGGGCATCAGGCAGTTCCTGGACATCGGCACTGGCCTGCCCACGATGAACAGCGTCCACGAAGTCGCCCAGTCGGTCGCACCGGGAAGCCGGATCGCCTACGTGGACAACGACCCGGTGGTCCTGGCCCACGCCC
This sequence comes from Actinomycetota bacterium, assembly GCA_027326205.1. Classification (GTDB taxonomy): domain Bacteria; phylum Actinomycetota; class Actinomycetes; order Streptosporangiales; family Streptosporangiaceae; genus Trebonia. The sequence goes on along the minus strand of DAHWEX010000721.1, from coordinate 662 downwards.
GCGACATGCTGAACTGCCTGCCGGGAACCATGATCGCCGGGCACGACCTGCGCGACCCGGCCGCCATCACCGCGGACGCGGGCATCCGCGCCCTGCTCGACTTCGACCAGCCGGTCGCGGTGCTGCTGATCGCGATCCTGCACTTCATAGCCGACCGCGATGATCCCGCTGGCATCGTGTCCGCCCTGATGGCAGCGGTCCCACCGGGCAGTTGCCTGGTGATCTCCCACCTGACGGCGGACCACTACACGCACGCGGACAAGGTAGCCGACGTCTACCAGGAGACCGCGCCCGGCCTCCATCTCCGCTCGCGGGCAGCGGTCGAGGCCTTGTTCGACGGCCTCCCGCTGCTCCCACCGGGCGAACTCGCCTACACGGGAGACTGGCAGCCCGACGCGGACACGCCCCCCGCGTCGTCCCCGGGGGGCAGTGCGATCTGGTGCGGCATCGCACGGAAGGCGTAGCAGGCGCGGCAAAGCAAAGCAAAGAGGGCCAGCCCGATGGGCTGGCCCTCTTTTAAGGGTGTTCCGGCGGTGTCCTGCTCTCCCACGAGGCCTCCCTCGCAGTACCATCGGCGCTGAGGGGCTTAACTTCCGGGTTCGGAATGGGACCGGGTGTTTCCCCCTCGCTATGGCCGCCGGGAACTCTATCAAGTTACTGGC
>DAHWEX010000710.1 GCA_027326205.1 Actinomycetota bacterium | reverse complement strand
CTTGACGGTCGCGGGGGACAGGACCAGGCGCGCGGCGATCTCGTCGTTGGACAGGCCGGCCGCGACCAGGGCGGTGAGCTCGCGCTCCCGGTCGGTCAGCGCGTCGAGACCCTGGCGGGCCGCGTCGTCCGGCGGCGGCGGACCGGGCGCGGCCAGGAACCGGCGGATCAGGGTCCTGGTCGCGGCCGGGGACAGCAGGCATGGCCGAACTGCGGGACCTGGTCCGCGGCCTGGCCGCCGAGGGCCGCACCGTCCTGATGTCGAGCCACGTGCTGAGCGAGGTCGCGCAGACCGTGGACCGGGTGATCATCGTCGCGGGCGGCGCGCTCCGGTACGCGGGCCCGCTCGCGGAACTGACCGCCCACGGCGAAACGCTGGAGGCCGCGTTCCTGCGGCTGACGTCCGCCGCGACAACCGCCCCCGCGACCGGTGCCGTGACGCCGGGCCGCGCCTGACCGCGAGGAGCCACCCGTCATGCTCACCCTGATCCGCGCCGAGGTCCTGAAGCTGCGCACCGTGCGGGGCCCCTGGCTGCTGCTCGCGGCCGGCCCGCTGCTCGTCATCGCCGGCATCAGCGGCCTCGTGGTCTCCGGCGGCGACCTCCACGACCCCGCCACCCAGGCCAAGGCGCTCGCGCACGTCGGCCTGACCTCGGTCTTCGCCCTCGCGTTCGGGATACTCGCGGTCGCCGGCGAGTACCGGCACAAGACGATCACCGACACGTTCCTCAGCACCCCGGCGCGCGGCCGCGTCATCGTCGCCAAGCTCGCGGTGTCCGCGGTCGCCGGCGCGCTCACCGCCGTACTGAGCACCCTGGTCGGCCTCGGCGTCGCGGCGGCCTGGTGGTCGGACAAGGGCGCCTCGTTCGGCTGGGGACAGTCCGCGATGTGGTCCACGGCCGGCGGCGGCATCGCCTGGAACGCCGCCTTCGCCGCGATGGGCGTCGGCGTCGGCGCCCTGATCCGCAACCTGGCCGGCGCGATCGCCGCCGCCCTGGCGTGGATCGCCCTGGTCGAGGGGATCGTCGGCCAGCTGATCGGCAACCTCGCCCGCTGGCTGCCGTTCTACGCCGGCCAGGCCCTCGGGGCCGGGGGCAGCACGTCGGTGTTCCCCGAGCACCTCCTGCCGCGCTGGGGAGCCGCCGCGGTCCTCGCCGTCTACACCGCGGTCTTCGCCGCCGCGGCCGTCGCGGTCACCGCCCGCCGCGACGTCGCGTAGCCGGGGCTCGTTACCTGGGGGCGCGGTTGACGAGGCAGTACTCCCGGCCCGCCGGGTCGGCGAGCACGGTCCAGTGCTCCTGTTCGGCGGTGACCCGCGCCCCCAGCGCCACGTGCCGGTCCCGGGCCCCGGCGTCGGTGCAGCCGAAGTCCACGTGCCCCCGCGTCCGTTCGCCCGGCGCCGCGCTCTCCCGCCGCTGGAGCAGCAGGCGGGCCGGCCAGCCGGCCGGGTACGGCAGGACGGCGTAGCCGGGCACGGGCGCCGGCCGGGCCTGCTCGCCGGTGAGCGCCGCCCAGAACGCCACCTCGCGCTCGAAGTCCGCAGCGGGCACGTCCAGGCAGAGCGTGTCCACCCGGCTGACCCCGGCCCCGTCCCCCGGGGCGGCGAGCGGCGGCGGCACCGCGGCCTCGCCGTCCCAGTTCACCAGGCAGAACGGAAACCCGCCGGGGCTCTGCGCGACCACGAGGCCGGGCCCGGCGCCGCTGACCCGCGCCCCCCCGGCCGTGGCCCGGCCCGCGGCGGCCGCCAGGGACTCCGCCGCCGGGTCCACGTGCAGGTCCAGGTGACAGCCGCCCGGGCCGTCGAGAATCCGCTGCACCCGCAGGTACGCGTCCCCGGCGGGTGGCAGCAGGGTTGCGAACTCGCCGTCCGGGCCGCGGAACGGGGACAGCCCGTACCCGGTCACCTGCCGCCAGAACGCGGTCCCGGCGCCGAACGACGCGGCCGGAAAGTCGAGGAACACGGTGATCCAGCGAAAGGACACGGAGCCAGTGTGGCAGCCGCGGCGTCCGTTCGGGTCCCGCGCACGTTAAGTGCCTGAATAATGAGGAACACGGAAATAGTAATCATCCCGTCAGACGCCCGTCTTGTCCGGAAGAATGAAGGTAATAGCCGGGGCGAGGGTCACGGGCCGGCGCTCGACATCTGGAGCCACCGCAGGGGACAGGAGGACCTTAGATGGGCCGCCCGATTATCGGCATCACCAGCGAACTTGACGCGGCCCGCTGGGGGGACTGGATCCGGGAGGCTGCGCTTTCGCCCGTCACGTACACCCGGGCGGTGGAACGGGCCGGCGGCGCCCCGGTCATCGTCCCGCCCGTCCCGCCCGCGTCCGTGGCCTCCTACGTCGAGTCCTTCGGCGGCTTCTTGTTCACCGGGGGCCGGGACCTGGACCCGTCCCTGTACGACCAGGAGCGGCTCGAGACGTCCGACGAGCCGGACCGGCGCCGGGACCGCTTCGAGCTCGCGCTGATGCGCGCCGCGCTCGACGCGGGCGCGCCGGTGCTCGCGATCGGCCGCGGCCTGCACGTGCTGACGGTCGCCCGCGGCGGCACGCTCACCCAGGACCTGCCCGGCCACCGGGAAAGCCGTGCCCGGTACGTCTCGCACGACGTCGTCCTCGGCGCCGACAGCCTCCTCGGCAAACTCCTCGGCACCAGGGTCCAGGTGCCCGCCGCGCACCACCAGGCCCCGTATCACCTGGGCGAGGGGCTGACGGTCACCGGCTGGTCGCCCGACGGCGAGGTGACGGAGGCGCTTGAGGTCGAGGGCCGCCGCTTCGCGGTGGGGGTCCACTGGCACCCGGAAGAGGGCGACGACCCCCGCCTGCTGGCCGCGTTCGTCGAGGCGGCGGCCGAACCCCGCCCGGCGCAGCGGCCCGAGTCGCAGGCGCCGCGCAAGCCCGTCGCGACGAAGCCGAAGGCGGGCGCCCGCCGCTGAGCCGGCTAACCGGCTGAACCGGCTAGATCGGCAACTGGTAGCCGCTGAACCAGTGGGCGTGCAGCCAGGTGACCGCGGCGGTCCACCCGCCGGTCGCCTCGAGCAGGCCGACGGCGACGAGCAGCACCCCGCCGATCCTGGTGACCATCCGGGCGTTGCGCTTGAAGAAGTTCAGCACGCCCACCAGGCGCTGGAACGCGACCGCGACGATCAGGAACGGGATGCCGAGGCCGAGCCCGTAGACGAACGCGAGGAACGCCCCGCGCGCGGCCGTCCCCGATGAGGCGGACAGCGCCAGCACGGCGACCAGCGTGGGGCCGATGCACGGCGACCAGCCGATGCCGAACAGCACGCCGAGCAGCGGCGCGCCCGCCAGCCCCGCCTTCGGCGTGAGCGACGGCTTGAAGACCCGGCCGGCGATCATGAACCGGTCGAACGCGCCGAAGAACAGCAGGCCGAGCACGATCGTCACCGCGCCGAGGATCCGGGTGAGCAGCGAGTCGTGCGCGCTGAACAGCTGGCCGAGGCCGCCGACCGCCAGGCCGCCGACGGCGAACACCGCGGAGAAACCCGCGACGAACAGCGCCGTTCCCGCCACCGTGCGGCCCGTGTGCCGGTCCGGCGACGCGGCCGCCGTCGCCCGGGTCCTGGTGGTCACGCTCCCGCCGCCGTCCGCCGCGGCGGCGCCGTCGGCGCCGGCGGCCTGCGCCGCGCCGTTCTCCGCGGTGTTCGTCGCGACCGTGTCCGCGCCCGACATGCCGGTGATGTACGCC
>DAHWEX010000702.1 GCA_027326205.1 Actinomycetota bacterium | reverse complement strand
GCCAGGGGCCACCACTTGCGCATCGTTGGTTCCTTCCGTTCATCCATGGCCGTCTTCCCTCGTCTCTCTCGTTGAGCAGACGAACGGCTGGCCGCGACCGGGACACTTCTCGGTGATCGGGCCCCGTGGAGACACCCCCGGCCTCCTCGACATACCATCCCGCACTTGCGGCCTTATCCATAGCCAGATCGGGAACAAGCGCCGGTTCTCGACATTTGCTAGCCTGTTGCTGGTGGAAAGCATCACGGTCGATGACCTCGACCGGCAGCTCGCGCAGTGCCTCGGCGTGGACGGGCGCGCGTCGCTGCGCGCGATCGCCGACGTCCTCGGCGTGTCCGACCAGACCGTCGCCCGCCGCTACCGCCGGCTGCGGTCCGCGGGAGCGCTGCGCGTCGTCGGGCTTAAGTACCCGAAGTCCGGCAGTGCGAACTGGTTCCTGCGGCTGCGCTGCGTGCCGGGCTCGGGCGAGGCGATCGCGGCCGCCCTCGCCCGGCGCGATGACACGGCCTGGGTCCAGTTGCTGTCCGGGGACACCGAGATCCTCTGCTCGCTGCGCGGAGACGGCGGCGGGACGGAGTCGCTGCTCACCCGGATGCCCCGGTCCGGGCGGATCGTCGCGGTGACCACCTACTCGCGGCTGCACATGTTCACCGGCGGGCCCGATGCCCTGGGTTTCATGGACGTCCTGCCCGCCGCGCGGGTGGCGCCGCTGCGAATCGCGGCGCCCCGCGCCCTCCAGCAGCCCGCGGACGCCGGGCAGGAGGCGGCGAGCGGGCTTGACGCCGCCCTGTTCGCGGCCCTCGCCCGCGACGGCCGGACTCCCTACGCGGACCTCGCAACGGCGGCCGGGTGGTCGGAGACGACCGTGCGGCGGCGGATGGACCAGCTGCGCGACCTCGGGCTGCTGTACTTCGACCTGGAGGTGGACATGCCGGCGTTCGGGTTCCGGTCGCCCGCGTGGCTGTGGCTTTCCGTGCCGCCGTCCCGCCTCGCGGACGTGGGCAGCGCCCTGGCGAAGTTCCCGCAGGTCGCCTACGCCACGGCCACGACCGGCCCGGCCAACCTCGCCGCCTGCGTCGTGTGCCGCGACGAGGAGTCGCTGTACGAGTTCCTGACCGCCAAGGTCGGCGCCCTGCCCGGCGTGGAGCGCGTGGAGACCGCCCCGATCATCCGCACGGTCAAGCAGGCCTCCCCGGTAGCGCTCCCCAGCCGGTAGCGCCGCCCAACGGGTGCGGGCGCGGGCGGCCCCGCGAGCAGCTCCGCGCGCTCGGCTTCAGCATCTGAAGTCTGACCGGCTGCGTGCCGCGGCAGTCTAGAGCTTGGGGAAGAACACTTCTCCCGTCTGGCCGGGGCCATAGTGGGAGAACAGGGCTGGCTGAATGCGCGGGGAGACTGCCGGGGATGCTTCCCGCTCGATCGCCTGGGCGAGTTGCGTGGCCTGATCTTCGTTGTCGGCCCCGAGGATCAGGTATTTCCAGCGGCGGATTACCGGGCGCCCCTCCGCGCGCAGACGTTCTGCCAGCGCCACCGCCTCGCGATGTGAGGCCATGTCTACTCGCACTTCCCATCCGGCCTGCCCGTGCATAAGGGACTGCCGCGTCTCCTCGTCTATCAGGCGCTGATGCTCTGCCTGCCGCACCTCGGCGGTGTCGGGCGCCGGGGTGCCCGGGTCCACCCACTCCTGTTTGAGCGCATCCCACCGGTCAAGCGTGAGATCGGCTGGCAGTTGCTGCTCGCCGAGCACCTCGCGGACGACCCGTTCTGCCTCACGGGCCGCGTCTGCGGTGCCGGCGTAGAGGAAGATGCGGGAGCTGTCCGCGGATACCGCGACGCCCTGACCGAGTCGACGGCGCACGTCGTCCTGCAGCTCATGGCCGCGCAGGGACCGGACCACCCGCTGGGCATGGCCCCCGTCGTGCAGGGTGACCGTCACCCGCCAGTCATCTGCCATAAGGCGAGGCTACTATGACCGTTCCCGGGTATCCATTCACGGGGCGTCGAGATCTGGCGTTAGCTGACGGCGGGCAGTGGCGGTAGCCAGGGCTTTCCCCCGATGACGGCGCGGACGGCGCCGAGCGCGGCGGTGCCGTGGGCCGCGGCGGAGTCGAGGTAGCTGCTCAGCCGGCACCAGCGACCGAGTGCGGACAGGGAGTGCCGGCAGCCCGAGGCATGCTGGCGGCGCTTGGCCTTCTCCGCGCCGCGCTCGCTGACATCGCTCGTCCAGTCCACGGTGAAGTCACGAGCGAACAGGAAGACCTGCTCCTTGTAGTCCCGCAGCCAGCAGGCAAGCGCGTAGCCGGGATGGTTCCCCTCGTGCCGGTCCCGCAGCCGGTTGCGGATCATCCCTGACTTCACCGCGGTGTCGTGGCGTTCGGGCAGGCCTTCGAGGACCTGCTGGTCCGGGGCGGTGCTGCCGCGGGCGCGGGCGGCCTCGACGGCATCGTGTGCGCCGCGGAGGATGGCGATGATGTCGCCGGCCCAGTCCTGGACGCCGGGTGCCGATCAGGTGCTGGCAGCCGGCATACCCGTCGGTCATCAGGCAGCCGGCGAAGCCCGCGGGGATGCCGCCGCCGACGCTGCCCTTGCGCCGCGAGCCCAGGGCCCGCAGGAACGCCAGCCGCCCGTCCGGGGTGGTGACGATCAGCACGTGCGGGGCCCCGCCGGCCTTCTTCGCGTCCTCCTGCTTCCCTGCCTTCTCTTCCGGGTCCGGCTCGCCGCAGTCTTCGGGTTCCGGACCCGGGAAAGGGGCCTGGTCCAGGACGGCCTCGGCGGCCAGCGCCGCGCGCATGGCCTGGTCGAACCCGCGCTTGCGGTCCTTGCTCCGCTCCCGCTCGGGCTCCTGCCGGCCCTCTTCTCCCGGGCCTTGCGCGCCGCCTTCGCCCCGATGCCCTCCTTCGACGGCGGCGTCCCGGAATCGCTGCTGTCCATCGACAGGCGGCGCTCCAGCTCCGCGACCCGCAGTTCCAGCCACGAGCCGCAAGCATGCTCAACCTGAACTAAAGCTGCAAGCACCGCCGCCACGCCGGCGTGTTGAAGCCGTGCCCGCCGAGACCCCGTGAACGGACACGTCGCGGGCCTTCGGGGGGCCATTCATCGGTTAGCTGTCAATTCAGTACGGCAGCCTGATGGATTTTGTCGCCTTTTTGACGCGGCCCTCGCCTCGCCGCAGTTTCTGGCCGCCAAAGCCGGCGCCCGGCGCGGAGTCGCCGCCCCGCCTCCGCGCGCCCAGGCGGCCATTCCCGCCGCATTCGCCACCGCTAAAAAATTTACCGTAATCGATATGGCGGGCGATGTCGCGGGCGATGTCGCGGCGCCTCTGCCCGTGCCGGAAGTCCTGGTCACCAGCGTGACATTTTCATGACACCGCCGACCGGGGAACTGTCGGGAAAATGTGGTGTATCAGCGCCGGGTGCGAATCTATCCTTAACGATAAACGCGCGGCTAACACGCGCGGCTAATGACTCTGGAGGCGACGTGGTTTTCTTTCTAATCATCGTAGCGTTCGCGCTGGTGCTCGGATATCACAAGTGGATGGGCATCCGCGCCATGACACCCGTCACCATTGAGGTGCCCGGCCTGACGACCGAGCAGGTTACCGATATCGGCACCAAGGCGTCTGAGTCGATGGTCCGCAGGCTGCGCGGCCGCGCGAAGCTCTACCCGCAGTCCGACGGCTCGGTCACCTGGTACGCGCAGAGCGGCGGCGGCGTGATGACCTTCAACGTCGAGCAGTTGCCCGACGGCTCGGGCCACCGCGTCATCGCCGCCGCGACAAGCGTCAAGGTAGCGCAGCACGGCGGCGTGATCGACCTCAGCACGGACTGGGGCAGGGCGAAGGCCATCACCAACTGGATCATGTGGAAGCTGGGCATCCCGGCCAACGCCCGGGTGCTGCTGCGGCGCCGCCGCAAGGCGCTGCACGCCATCGAACGGGCCGGCGTCCGCGCTCAGGCCGTCCCGCAGAGCCCGGCGCGGCACGCGGACATGGCCTGACCCGCCCCGCGTACCGGACAGTCGCGTCTCGCTACCATGAAAAGCACGGGAGGCCCGTCGGACTGACCATGCTAGGGGTAGCGGGATGCCTGCGACACGGCCGGGTTTCGGTGCGCTGCTGCTGCGCGCGCGACTGGACGCGCGACTGACGCAGGAAGGACTCGCGGAGCGGTCGAAGGTCGCGGCCCGCACGATCAGCGACCTCGAGCGCGGCAAGGCGAGACTCCCGCGGGCCGACACCGCGGCGCGCCTCGCCGACGCGCTGGGACTCACCGGGGCGGGCCGCGCGGCGTTCGAGGCGGCCGCCCGCGGGCGGGAGCTTCCCGCCGCCCGCGTCCCGTCCCCCGCCGCCGGCCCGATACCCGAGAGCGTGACCTCCCGGTACCTGCTGACCCGGGGGCCCGGCGCGGACGGCGGCCGCGGCATCGGGATCGTCACCGGCGACATCCGCCGCGTCCGGCACGTGGACATCTGGGTGAACTCGGAGAACACCGACATGAAGATGTCGCGCTTCGAGGAGTACACGATTTCCGCGATCGTCCGCTACGACGGCGCCCGCCGGGACGCCGGAGGGCACGTCACCGAGGACACGATCGCCGACGAGCTCGCCCGCGCGGTCGCGGGACGCCTTCCGGTCGCCGCGGGCACCGCGGTGCTGACGGGACCCGGCCAGCTCGCCGGGTCCAACAACGTGCGCGCCGT
>DAHWEX010000693.1 GCA_027326205.1 Actinomycetota bacterium | reverse complement strand
CCGACGTGGTCGGCACGGAACGGCGGCACGGTTCTCGCTGGCATGGCGCACCCCTCAGGTCATATACGAATCCTGCGGGGCAGCCTGCCACGGCGGGGCGCCGGCTGTCATCCCCTCCCGGCTGGCACGACAAGGCCGGGCCGGCGGCGGGCGCCTGCGGTCACAAACCCGGCCCTGACGTCATCGCCCGCGGCCGGCCAGGGGAAACCACGGCCCGTTCGGTATCCGCTGTTCCCCCGGCCCCGGCCCCGGCCTACGGCTTCGCCGCCTCCGGCGGCTTCTTCGCGAACATCGAGCTGTTCGCGCCGCCGTCCAGGACGAGGGTCTGGCCGGTCATGTACCCGGCGCCGTCGCCGGCCAGGTAGGCGACCGCCGCCGCGATGTCCCGCGGGTAGCCGGAGCGGCCGACGGCCAGCATCGAGCCGCGGCGCTTGACCTCGGCGCCGACGTCGATGTCCGGGTCGAGCGACAGCAGCGCCCGCGAGGTCGCCACCATGCCCGGGGAGATCGCGTTGACGGTGATGCCCCACGGGGCGACGTCGGCGGACAGGGCGCGGGTGAAGCCGAGCACCCCGGCCTTGGACGCCGAGTACGCGGTGGACAGCGCCACCGGCACCTGGCCGGCCTGGGAGGAGATGTTGACGATGCGGCCCCACCGCTGCGCGCGCATGTGCGGAACGGCGTACCTGGACATGAGGTAGGTGCCGCGCAGGTTGACGGCGATGACGAAGTCGAAGACCTCGACCGGGACGTCCTCGATGTCCTGGCGGTCGAGGCCCTGCGGGGCGCCGGCGCCGTTGACGAGGATGTCGAGCCGTCCCCGCCAGTCCGCCGCGGCGTCCACCATGCGCCGCGCGTCCTCGGCGACGGAGACGTCGCCGAGCAGCGACGTCGCGGTGCCGCCCGCGGCGGTGATCTCGCCGACCAGGGAGTCGACGCCGCCCCACGACTCGTCCGCCAGGCCGAGGACCTCCTGGCGGCGGTTCAGCACGCCGGCGGGCTGCTTGTCCGTGACGACGACCGCGGTGCCGGCGGCCGCGAGGGTCAGCGCGATCGCCCGCCCCATGCCGTCCCGCTTGCCGCAGCCGGTGATGAGCGCTACCCGCGTGGTCAATGGGAACCGCCCGCGTAGCCGGGGAGGTCGACGGGGTAGGTGACGTCGATCAGGCCGCCGTCGACGCCGAGGTGGTGCGCGGCGATGCCGCGGAAAACGTCCTTGGGAACGAGGCAGTCCTCGCAGGCGTCCGGCCCCGGGGAGACGGTCAGCGCGACGCGGTGGCCGTTCTCCTCGACGGCGAGCCGGTAGCCGTCGGCGGCGAGCATGGCGGCGATGTCCGCCATCTTCTCGGCGTAGCTCATTTCTTCTCCACGACGGGGACGGACGTGCCGGACCATTCGCCGAAGATGCGCACCACCATGGAGATGGCCGCGTTCTTGGCGCCGGCCACGATGACCGGGATCGAGGCGGGGCCGGCGAGGAACCGGTGGAACGCCTCGTCGCCTTCGTACTCGCCGCGCAAGCTCTTGCGGGCGACCTCGGCCTTGCCCATGCTGCTGAGCTCGGCGCCGGTGCGCCCGCACCGCTCGAGCAGCCAGTTCTGCACGTCCTGCTTGGACAGGCCGGCGCTCGCGAACATCTGGGCGTGCTCGGGGCAGAGCACCAGCGCGACGGACGACTGCGGGAAGATCTGCGAGCCGACCCGGGAGATCGTGTCCCGCAGGTCGCGCAGCACGTCCTCGTGGTCGGGGGTGTGCCGGTTGTCGACGAACTCCATCGTCCGGGTCAGCGTCGCCGACACCGCCGACACCCCGCCGGGCACCCCGCCGTTCTCCGCCAGCGGCTCCCAGGGGGACTCCTCCTCGTTTTCCGCGATGCACACCTGCCAGCGGCCCGGCAGGCCCTGGGTGGCCTGCTCGAGCACGTGCGGGTGGATGCCGAAGCCGTTGCGGACCAGCAGGCCGATCGCCCGGGGGATGGTGGCGTTGGGCCGGAAGCCGGGGCCGAACGCGCCCCCGGCGGTGTTGAAGCCGAGTTCCTTCCTGACCGGGCCGTTGACCACGATCAGCGGGGACGGGCCGCTGGTGGACTGGAAGCCGCCGCCGCGCGCGGCGCGCTCGCGCATGAGGGCCTCGAACGCCGCCAGCACGACCGGGAAGTACTCCGGCTCGCAGCCCGCCATCGCGGCGTTGACCGCGGCGAGGCGGACGTCGACGTCCCGGCCGACCTGCTCCAGGGACCCGATGACCTCCCCGGGGTCTTTGTCGGTGGTGGCGAGGAACTGCTCGAGGAGCGGCTGGGAGACCGGGACGAGCGGCAGGCCGTCGGACCAGCCGCGGGAGTAGCAGTACTCGATCGCGCGCTGCGCCTCGTCGGGGTCCGGGTTGTCCGGGTGGTCCGGGCCGGGGCCGGCGGCCCGGTCGGTGCTGGCTGCGGTCATGCCTCCGCTTTCCCTGTGTTCCCGCCGTCGACGAGCAGCGCGACGACGTCGTCGAGCACCTGCGCGGCGCGCTCCCTGACCTTGTCCGGCGTCAGCACCGCCACCGGGTGCGCCGTGGTGGCGTACTGGTAACCCGGCGCGCCGCGCAGCGCGGCCATCGCGTCGGCGGTGGGGATGAACGAGTCCGTGATGATCGCGGCGACCGGCACGCCCGCGGCCTCGAGCACCACGCCGTCGGCGGCGGCCGCCGCCGAGCACGAGCCGCAGTCGCCCACGCCGGTGATGACCACGTCGTTTTCCGCGGCGAGTTCCTTGATGACGTTCTCCGGCTCGGGCACGGCGAAGTTGACCTTCACCCGCTCGGACAGGGTGACGCCGTACTTCTCGGCAAGCAGGCGGCCGACCTCCTCAAGGAAGGGACGGGCGTTCTGCTTGGTGTTGATGAGAAGGCCGACCCGCTTGCCCCGCAGGCTCGCGAGACGGGGGGCCCTCGGTGCCGCCGGCCTGGCGGCGCTGCTGCTGGTGACGGTCCCCGTGGGGTCCAGGATCGCGTTCGGCATTACTGCTCCGGCCTTTCCCTCTGGTCCTTGCGCATCCGCCGGCCGTCGCTGGCGGGCGACGACGGGCGCGGATGTCCCTACCATCCATAAGCTTGGTCACGTCGGTGAATTTCGTCTAGGCCGTCAAAAAGCACCGCGACTTTCTGTGGCCGCCGATAGGCCCGCTCGTCATCGGCGCCTCCGGCCTCGGGTAATCCCTGGTAGCGGACAGCCCGCTGGGCGGCCGGACTCATGACAAGCCCGTGCACGGCTGCTCGGATATTAGATTTCATATCACGCGCTTCCCGTCGCGCCAAGTGTCATATATCGTCATCCGTGTGCCGGGAGATGCGGTTATGACCTGCGACAAATCCTCCGCCCGCGCGCTGTCGCCGCACCCAGTGGCCCTGGGTGCGGGCGCCGGCGCCGGGTGGCGGCAGGGACGAGGCGAAAAGGACGTGCATGGCTGACATGGTGCGCGCCGTGGTCCAGACGGGACCCCGGCAGATGGAGATGCGCGAGTACCCGCGGCCGGTGATCGGCCCCGACGACGGCGCGCTGCTGCGCGTGGAGGCCTGCGGGATCTGCGGGTCCGATGTCGAGCAGTACAAGGGGGCGATGGGCAGCCGCGGGCTGCCGATGATCCCCGGTCACGAGCCGCTGGGGATCATCGAGGAGATCTCGCCCGCGGCCGCCAGGCGCTGGGGCGTGTCGGCCGGGATGAGGGTCGCGGTGGAGATCCTCATCCCCTGCCGCTCGTGCGACCGCTGCCTCGCCGGGCGGTACATGAACTGCAAGAACCGCGTCGGCAGTCACGGCGGGTTCAACCCGCCGGAGCGGGCCGGCCTGCTGACCGGCGGTTACGCCGAGTACATGCAGCTGCACCCGAACTCGATCGTGCACCCGGTCAGCAACGACCTTCCCGCCGAGATCGCGGTCATGTACAACCCGCTGGGCGCCGGGGTGCGCTGGGCGCTGGAGTACGGCGGCGTGCGCCTGGGCTCGTCGGTGCTGGTGCTCGGCGCGGGGCAGCGCGGCCTGGCCGCCATCCTCGCCGCGCGGTACGTGGGCGCGGGGCTGATCGTCGCCACCGGCCTCACCAGGGACGCCCGCAAGCTGGAACTGGCGCGCGAGTTCGGCGCGGACGTCACGATCGACGTCGAGGAGGAGGACACCGTCGCGCGGGTCCGCGAGCTCACCGGAGGCGACGGGGTCGACGTGGTGCTCGACCTGACCCCGATGGCGCAGCAGCCGGTCCGCGACGCGATCGAGGCGGTGCGCTGGGGCGGCACGATCGTCCTGGCCGGCCTGAAGGGGCACAAGGAGATCCCGCTGGTGACCGACGCGCTCATCAACAAGGCGCTCACGGTCAAGGGGGCGTTCTCGGTGGACGCCAGCGGCTACACCGACGCCATCAAGCTGATCGAGTCGGGCAAGTTCCCGCTCGAGAAGATGCAGACGCACAAGTACGGCCTGGACGACGTCGAGCACGCCATCAGGCTCCTCGCGGGCGAGGTGCCCGGCGAGGAAGGCATTCACGTCGCGATCATGCCGGGCCGGTGAGCCTTCCCGGGACAAGGAGCAGCTCCCCGCAATGCCTATTATCGACTCGCACGCCCACATCTTCCCCGGCGATTTCGGCCCCGCGCCCGCCGGGTGCGACCCGGCCTCGTGGCCGTCCGTCACCGACAGCGAGGACCAGGACGTCAAGCTGCTCGTCAACGGGGCCATGCGGTTCCCGGCCAGGCGCGTCTGGTTCGACGCCGAGCAGCGCCTCGAGGCCTCCGCCGCCTCCGGCCTCGACGCGGAGCTGCTCTCCCCGTTCCCCGCCCTGCTCAACTACCGCGTGCCCGGCCCGCTCGGCCGTGACCTGTGCCGGGTCACCAACGAGTACATCGCGGGCCTGGTCGCGGCCTACCCGGCGAGGTTCTACGGCCTGGGCACGGTCCCGCTGCAGGACCCGGACCTCGGCGCCGCCGAACTCGCCGAGCTCGCCAAGCTCGGCCTGTCCGGCGTCGAGATCGCGTCGAACATCAACGGGGTCTCGCTGCACGACCCGTCGCTCGACGGCTTCTGGGCGCAGGCCGAGCGGCTGGGGACGGCCGTGTTCGTGCACGGCATGCCCGCGCCGACCGACCGGGTGCCCGGCCCGGCCGTCGCCACGTTCGGGGTCGGCGCCGAGGCGTCCCTGGGCGCCGCGGCGGTCGTCTCCGGCGGGGTCGCCGAGAAGTACCCGAACCTGAAGATCTCCTTCAGCCACGCCGGCGGCGGGTTCCCGCTGATCCTCACCCGCGCCCAGTGGTTCTGGGGCCGGACCTGGAACGAGGAGCCGCCGCTGCCCGAGGCGCGGCGCCCCGAGGCCGCCCCCTGGTTCGCCGAGCACAGCCCGATCGAGCTGGCCCGCCGCTTCTACTACGACTCTCTCGTGTTCGACCGCCGCGCGATCAGGTACCTGGCCGACATGCTCGGCACGGACCGGCTCCTGGTCGGCTCGGACTTCCCCGCCATGACCAGGGAACAGCCCGTCGCGCGCACGCTGCGCTCGATGGGGCTTTCGGAAGCAGAGCTCACCGACGTGCTGTGGGACAACTGCTTCCGGTTCCTCGGCATTGACCCGCCAAAGTTCTCCTTACCTATGTGGGCACCATTGTGAGCAGCCTCTCTACCGTTCTCGACCCGTTTGAAGACGACGGGATCACGCAGCCGTGGACCTCGCCGGGATCGGTCGCACAGCGGCCGCCCCGGCTGCTGCTCACGCTGCTCGGCGACTACTGGTGGCAGCGGACCGAACCGCTGCCGTCGGCCGCCGTGGTCGCGCTGCTGGCCGAGTTCGGCGTCAGCGACTCCGCCTCCCGTGCCGCCCTGTCCCGGCTGACCCGCAACGGCCTGCTGGTGACCTCGCGGAACGGGCGGCGGACCTACGTCCACCTGTCCGACCGGGCGGCGAACGTCCTCGACGACGGGGCGCGGCGCATCTTCTCCTTCGGCGCGAGCCCCACGCCCTGGGACGGCATGTGGTCGCTGGTCGCGTTCTCCATCCCCGAGGAGCACCGCTCGGCCCGCGACGAGCTGCGCAAGGCGCTGCGCTGGCTGGGCTTCGCGCCGCTGTACGACGGGCTGTGGGTCTCGCCGCGCGACCACGCCGACGAGGTCATCGAGCGCCTGGCGGGCCTGGGCATCACCACCGCCACCGCGTTCCGCGCCACCGCGCTGCCGCTCCCCTTCCGTGATCCGGCGGCCGGCGACCCGGTGGCCGGCGCCGCCGACATCCCGGCCAGGGCCTGGGACCTGAGCGGGCTGCAGGAGCGGTACGAGGAGTTCACCACGTTCGCCCGGATGCTCCGCGACCAGACCGAGGCCGGCCAGATCAGCGTCGCCGACGCCCTGGTCGCGCGGACCCGGGTGATGGACGAGTGGCGCGCGTTCCCCGCGCTTGACCCGGACCTGCCCGACGAACTGCTCCCGCTGACCTGGCCGCGCGCCGCCGCCCGCGAGCTGTTCGTCGCCTGCTACGACCTGCTCGGCCCGATCGCGACCCGCCGGGTCCGGCAGATCATCGCCCGCTACAGCCCCGAACTGGCCGGCCGCGCCGCGTACCACGACACGGAACTGGTCATGTCGGACGCGCTGGCCTAGCAGGCCTTCGCGGCCTGGGACGCGATGCCGGCGTAGGTGAACGGGTTCGTCGGGGCGTTGCCGCCGCTGAAGACGGAGGGCAGGCCGCTCGGCCAGGTGAACGCCGTGCTCGTCCAGTACCAGGTGCCCTTGCCGCCGGCGCAGACCAGGACCGGCTGGCTGAGCACGACCTTCACCGGGACCGCGTGCAGCTTGCCCGCCGCGCAGTTCGGCGTGCAGTCGTCAAGCTTCTCGGTGCCGGTGCCAACCGCCTGCGCGGTGTTCCACGACGACCACGTCATGTTCCACAGCGCGACGGTGCCGTCGCCCGACAGCACGCAGCCGGACGGGCAGGCGGGGGCGTGCAGCAGCGGCCCCGTGGTGCTCCCCCCCTCGGCCAGGTAAACCGTGGGGCTCGCGGCGGTGGCCGGGCTTGTCGTCGCCGTGCTCGCCGCTCCCGTGCTCGCCGCCGGGGCCGCGGACGACGGCGCGGACGACGGCGCGGCCTGGGCCGGCCCGGAGGCGGACGGCGACGCGGCACTGGTCGCCGCGCTGCTCGCGGCCGCGGGCGCGCTGTGGCAGCCGGCCGCGAGCACGGTGAGGGCGGCCAGCGGGACCACCGGGAGGAGAGTACGAGTCAGCCACTTCACGAGAGCACCATCCTTAGCGAAAACCTGAACGTCACCACAAGGACGCGCAGGCCGGCCCTCCGGTTGCGACACGGGCCGCGACACGGGCCGCGCGGGTCCCGCGGGACCGGATTTCCCCCGGTGATTCCCCTAGCCCGGGCCGGCCGCCGGCTTGCGGGCGACGAGGATGTCGCGGGTGATGGCCTGGTCGACGCGGTGCCGGAAAGCCCGGTACCGCTCGCCGTCCAGCACCTGCAGGCCCGCGGCCGCGAGCGCGTCGGCGGCGTCCTCGCGGCGGGCGACGTGGGTGTTCCACGAGATGCCGAGCGCGCCGCCCGGGCGCAGGGCCTTCACCCAGGCCGGGGCGGCCGACCGGAGCAGGTCGAGCGGGCCGCGCGCGAGGGTGCCGGCGCCCTGGCTGCCCGGGCCGCGGCTGCCGTGCTGGACGCCGTAGGGCAGGTCCGCGACGACCAGGTCGGCGGACTCCTTACGGAAGAACTCCACGATGCGGGCCGTGTCCGTCTCGACCACGTCGAGGCGCTGCAGGTCGCCCGCCTTGTACTCGTCCCTGGTCGCGGCGAACTGCGCCGTCAGGCGCCTGGCCACCACCCGGCGGTCGCGGCGCACCGGGGAGAAGTCCGCCTGGTGCTTCAGCCGCTTGTCCTTGAGCCAGCGCTGGATGAACACCGCGTAGGCCTCGACGTCCCGCGCGTCGAGGTCCGCGCCGAGGGCGTCGAACCCGTACATGAGCGCCTGGTTGAGCGTGGTACCCCGCCCGCAGAGCGGGTCGAGGACGGTGAGCCGCCTGCTGCCCGCCTCCGCGGCGAACACCGAGGAAGCGAGCGTCACGTTGAGGAGCAGCTTGGTGAACTGCTCGTTGGTCTTCCCTGGGTACTTGAGGATGGTCAGCAGGTCGTCGTCGTAGCGGTCGAGTCGGCGCAGCGGCACGGGGCGCAGCAGGTCGCCCGCGACCTCGAACAGCGCGTAGAGCGCGGAGAGGTTGGCGAGCACGTCAGCGTCCCGCGGTGACAGCTCGCCGGCCTCGAACGTCACGTAGGGCACGCCGCCGATCGCCGTCTCGGCCACGCTGCCGGGGTCGATGACGGCGTCGGGCAGCGCGGCCGCGAGCACCGCGAGCTCGGCCCGCGCCAGGGCCGGGGCGGCGTCGGCGTAGACGCGGTTGTGCGAAGGCAGGACCAGGAAGGCGTAGCGGCTCATGATGTCTAAGAGGCTACTGCTACTGGCCGCGGCGGCGGCCGCGGCCGCCGCCAGCGGCCCGGCCGGCCACGCGGTGATGTCCGCCGCCGGCAGGCGGACGCGGCAGGGGTCTCCCGGAGCGAACGGCACGGCGGCGGTGGTGCGGACGCGCAGTTCCGGCGCCGGGTCCTGGCCGGCGCGGAGCCGGACCGCCACGGTGGTCAGGGTGCCGATGTCGGCGACGTCATCGACTTCGGCCGGGTACGTCTGCGGGCTGTCCGCCGCCGCGGGCAGCACCGTGACGCGGTCGGGGCGGATCGTCCACAGGACCTCGGTCCCGGCCGCCAGGTCGCCGGTCTCCGCCGCGACGAGGAGACCGCCGCCGCCGGGGGCCGCGCCAGCGGGGGCGGGCCGGCTGCCGTCCGGCGGGCCGACGGCGAGGACGCCCGGCGCGTGGACCGTGGCCCGGATCAGGTTCGGGATGCCGAGGAGCCGTGCTACCTGCGGGGACGCCGGGCGGGCGAAGACCTCGGCGCGCGGGCCCGCCTGCAGCAGCCTGCCCTCGTCGATGACCAGGATCTCGTCGGCGAGCAGGGCGGCCTCTTCCGGGTCGTGCGTCACCAGGACCGTGGACAGGCCGTCCTCGCGCTGCAGACGGCGCAGTTCGCGGCGCAGTTCCTCGCGGACGGGCGCGTCCAGCGCGCTGAACGGCTCGTCGAGCAGCACCAGCCGGGGCCGGAACGCGAGCGCGCGGGCGAGCGCGACCCGCTGCCGCTGCCCGCCGGACAGCTGCTCAGGCAGCCGGTCCGCCAGCCCGCCGAGCCGCAGCGTGCCCAGCCACCAGGCGGCGAGGGCCGGGTCCGCGCCCGCCGCGAACAGCACCTGCTGCCAGGCCGTCAGCCCGGGGAACATCACGTGGCCCTGCGGCACGTAGCCGACGCGCCGCTCCTCGACCCGGACCCGGGTGACGTCCTCGCCGTTGAACAGGACGGTGCCCGCCTCCTGCCCGAGGAAGCCCGCGATCGCGCGCAGCGTCATCGACTTGCCCGCGCCGGACGGGCCGATGATCGCGATCCTGTTGCTCTGCGCCCGGTGCGCCGCCCGCAGCGCGAAGGTGCCGACCGCGACGTCCAGGTCGAACGAGACGGCGACCGGATCGGCGGGCGGCGGCGGGGCCGGCGCGGGCGGCAGCGTCGCGCGGTGCCGCCGCCGGCCGATCCGGATCTGGCTGAGCAGCACCACGAGCACGGCGACGCCGAGCGCGAGCGCGGTGGGCGCCTGGGTGGCGGGAATGCCGGTGGAGGAGAACAGCACGTAGACGAAGACGGGCAGGGTATAGGGGTGGTAGGCGAGCAGCACGGTCGCGCCGTACTCGCCGATCGCCCGCATCCAGGTCATCAGCAGCCCGGCGCGGATACCCGGGGCGGCGACCCGCATCGTCACCAGCCAGAACCGGCCGGCCGGCCGGCGGCCGAGGGACCCGGCGAGCTCGTCGAGCGCGGGGTCCACCGCGGCGAACGCCGCCCGGGCGGCGATGACGAGGAACGGGCCCGCGACGAACGTCTGCGCGAAGACCACGCCGACGACCGTCCCGGTGAGCTCGTCGTTGAAGAGGTTCCCCAGCCACGTGTACGGGCCGACGACGTAGATGAGCACCAGGCCGCTCATGACCGGCGGCAGCGCGAGCGGCAGCTGGACGATCAGGCCGGCCAGCCAGTTGAGCGGTCCCCTGGTGCGAGCCAGCCAGTAGGCCAGCGGGATGCCGAGCAGCGCGACGATCGCCGTCGAGGTCGTCGCGGTCGCGACCGAGGTCCACAGCGCCGGCCACAGGCCGGGGTCGCCGAACCCGCGGTCGCCCGGCTGGGCCAGCCGGATCAGGAAGGCGACGACCGGGACGGCCAGGTAGAGCGCCAGCAACCCGCCCAGGTAGCTGAGCGGGCTGCGTGACGCGCGATATTTCACGGGAAAGAACTTACCCAGTCCTGCCAGCGGTGGTTGCCGCGTGCAACCTAGGAGATCGCCGACTGGACGGCCGGCGGTACGCCGGCGCCGGTGACCTTCGGCGGGGTGACCAGGTCAAAGCCGTCCTGCTTGAGCACGGCCTGGCCGGACGGGCCGAGCAGGTAGGCGATGAACGCCACGGCGGCCGCCTCGTCCGGCGCGCCCGTCAGGGTGGAGACGGTGTAGGTCGCCTTCAGGTCCGACTCGCCGGTCAGCGGCACCGCCGGGATGCCGGCGGGCACCGCCTCGGCGGTGTAGAAGAAGCCGGCGTCAAGCTGGCCCGCCTGCAGCCGGGCGACCAGGGTCTCCTCGGGGAAGACGTCTCCCTTGTCGTTCTCGATCGCGGTCAGCGCCGGCATGTTCCGCGACTTGGCGGTGTCGGCCAGCGCCTGCGCGACCAGCTTGCCCTTGGGATCGGTCGCCGGGTCGGTGTAGCCGAGCTTGAGCCCGGGCGTGGTGATCGCCTTGTACCACGGCTCGGACTTGATCACCGCGGCGAACTTGCTCTTCGGGTTGTACCCGAGGACCACGTTCGACGAGGCGAAGCTGACGTACCACGACACCCAGCCGCCATTCGCGGTTCCCATGAGGGTCTCCGTCGCCTTGGGGCTCGCGCTGATAAACACGTCCCCCTTGTAGACCTTGCCCTTGACGTCGGTCACCAGGGCCGTGGAGCCCCCGGCCTCGCCGGTCACCGAGTAGCCGCTCGCGGTCTGGAAGGCGGGGCCGATCTGCTTCGTCATCAGGTTCACGAGCGAGCCCGCGTACAGCACGTTGACCGAGCCGGTCCCGGTGGCCGAGGCCGACGCGGCGGCAGCCGGAGACGACGCCGCGCTCGAAGCCGGGGCGGACGAGCTTGACGAAGAGCCGCAGCCCGCGGCCGCGAGCCCGAGGAAGGCGAGGCCGGCGACAGCGAACCGGGCCCGCGTTGACCGAAGTGTAGGCATGCCCTCGACCATAGCTATTGCTACTTGCGTCGCGCAATAACTCGCGACAGCGCTACTCCGTACTGTGACATGCGCCGCGGCTCCCCGGCGGGAAACGCGCGGTAGCCCAGCGCGGTGCGCCGGGCTACCGTGTTTTCAGCGGAAATGAGGCGGTATGACCGAGGGCATCACCCTGTACGACGTGCTCGGCGTGCCGGCCGGCGCGTCGGCCGACACGATCCGCCAGGCCCGCGACGAGCGGCGCCGGCAGCTGCGCCCGGGGCTAGAGGCCGGGGCCCCCTCCCCCGTGGTGACCGCCGCGCGCCGGGCCAGGGAGACGGCCGAGTTCTCCGCCCTGGTCCTGGGCGACCCCGAACTGCGCCGCCGCTACGACGAGGAGATCGGCCTGCACCGCGAGCGCCGCCTGCGTCCCCCCGGCGAGACCCTCGCCGGCGGCGACCCGTACGGCCCGCTGCGGGCCGGCGTGGAACTGCTGCCCGCAGCGGTCGCCGCCTCCTTCGAGGCCGTGCTCGGCTGGATGGCGCCGCGCCGGGCCGCGGCGCCCCGCCGCGTCGTCGTGCCCGACGTGCGCGGCCTGTTCTTCCGGCCCTGCCAGGCGGTCGCGACGATGACGGGGCTCCGGGTGCGCGTCGTGCGGCTGACCGCGCACCCGCTGCCCGTGGAGGGCCTGGTGGCCGGGCAGTGGCCGGCCCCCGGCTACACCGCCAGGCGCGATTCCGAGCTGACCGTCGAGGTCTGGCACCCTGGCCGGCGCGGTTAGCGGGGAGACCGGACCGGGCCGTGCCCCCACGTGGAGCACAACGAACCGGCCTTGTCATTGGGACGGTGCCACAATGACCCTGTCTGGCGGCTGGGCGGATGATGACAGCCACGATGCGCTTACTCCCGGGAGGGTTTTGCATGAAGACGCGAGCAGCGGTGCTCAGGGACATCGGCAAGCCGTTCGAGATCGTCGAGCTTGACCTGGACGAGCCGAAGGCCGGCGAGGTCCTGGTGAAGTTCGCCGCCTCGGGCCTGTGCCACTCCGATGACCACCTGCGCACCGGCGACATCCCGGTCCGGTACCCGATCGTCGGCGGGCACGAGGGCGCCGGCGTCGTCGAGGCGGTCGGCGAGGGCGTCACCCGGCTCGCGCCCGGCGACCACGTGGTGGCCTCCTTCCTCCCGGTGTGCGGCAAGTGCCGGTTCTGCGCGCGCGGCCAGACCAACCTGTGCGACTACGGCCGGTTCCTGGTGGACAACTGCCTGCCCGACGGGACGTTCCGCTACCACGAGGGCGCGACCGACTTCGGGCAGATGTGCCTGCTCGGCACGTTCTCGCAGCGCGCGGTGCTGTCGGAGGCGTCGGTGGTGAAGATCGAGGACGACATCCCGCTGGTGGAGGCAGCGCTCGTGGGCTGCGGGGTGCCGACCGGCTTCGGCTCGGCGGTGAAGGCCGGGGAGGTCAAGCCCGGTGACACCACGATCGTCTACGGCGTCGGCGGCGTCGGCGTGAACTCCCTGCAGGGGGCGTCCATCGCCGGGGCCCGGTACGTCATCGCGGTCGACCCGGTGGAGTTCAAGCGCGAGTCCGCGCTGAAGTTCGGCGCCACGCACGCTGTCGCCACCGCCGAGGAGGCGCAGGCCCTGGCGCTCGAGCTGACCTGGGGCGTCGGCGCGGACCAGGCGATCGTGACGATGGGCGTGGTGACCGAGGAGGTGGTCTCCGCGGCGTTCGACGCGATCCGCAAGCGGGGCATCGTGGTGCTGACCGGGCTCGCCGGGCCGGAGAAGAAGACCGTGAACATCTCCGGTTTCATGCTCTCGCTGTTCGAGAAGCGGCTGCAGGGGGCGCTGTTCGGTTCCTCGAACCCGTTCGACGACATCCCGCGCATCCTGGACCTGTACCGGGCGGGCAAGATCAAGCTGTCGGAGCTGATCACCACCCGCTACACCCTGGACCAGGTCAACCAGGGATACGAGGACATGATGGCGGGCCGCAACATCCGCGGCGTCATCATCCACGACTGACCCGCTCCCCCAGGCGGCCGCCACGACCAGCACGCCCCCGTTCGGCATGGCCAGAACGGTCATCCCGAACGGCGGCGCGCTTTCCGCTGCCCACCGCACCACCCGCCCCGCCCGCGCCCCGCGCTAGTTGCTGTTATCCCGGAACCCGCCGGATGAATGTGCGCTTTGTCGGCTGACGATCGAGGAAGCTGTAAGCCTGTGAACTGGGGTTTCGCAAGCTGCTGTGGGCATTGCCGACCGCAAGGCCAGCGATGCCCGCAGGAAGGCGGGCCGGCAGGTGACGTCGTCGGCGACTAACTCCCGGGAGCGTCTGGCGTGCGTGCCTGGGCCAAGTTGCGAGGAATCGTCGTGGGCAGCCGATAACGTTGGCTCCTAGGCCGGCGCGGGAGGTTTGCGGATGGTGTCGGCTGTGGATGCGGCGGCACTGCCCTTGTCCGGTCATCATTCCGACGCGGCGGTGCTGACGGCTTCGCTGTACCCGCGCATCCGGTACATGGGCAGTAAGTACAAGCTGCTGCCGCACCTCGCGGAGGTCTTCGCCGGGTAGGCGGCCAAAGGGCTATGAAGGCACCGGATCTCACCGATCTCGTCGGTCTCGGCGCTGATCGCCTGGCGGCGGCAAGACAAGATCGAAAAAAAGCTCCGCGCTGCAGTCGCCTGACCCGACAACAGTGCCTATGGAAACATCGGCTGGTGTCGCGGCGATGGCCCAGGAAACCAGGGACCAGGCAAAGTCCTGAAGTGAGGC
>DAHWEX010000687.1 GCA_027326205.1 Actinomycetota bacterium | reverse complement strand
CCGACGTTAATATCGACGTCAACCTCATTGACTCCGATAATGTAGTCAATTAGAATGACTACGATATCGTAGTCGGAGGCATGATGGCGTACACCGGAAAGGTCACCAGTTCCGAGTCGCTGGGGCGCATCCTGCAGCAGGCCCGGCTGCTGTCAGGGCTAAGTCAGCGTGAGCTGGCCAGGCGACTGGGCACCACGCAGAAGTACGTCTGGGAGCTTGAAGCCGGCAAGCCGTCTATCTTGATGGATCGCCTCTTCGCGGCGATGCGCGAGACGGGCATGGAGCTGACGGCGACGATCACACCACCAGGGGACGAGCATGGCTGACCTGGTCGTCGAACTGTACGGGACACGGGTCGGGGTACTCAACGGCACATGGCGTGCCTTCGACTTCCTACCGGACCCGGCCGCCGTCGCCCGGTTCGGCATCGACAGCCCCATCCTGTCGGTCGCGATCCCGCTGACCGCGGTGACCGTGCGGTCGCGCAAGGCGCGGCGGCAGAACTTCTTCCGGGAACTGCTTCCCGAGGGCCGGATGCTCGCCCGCCTGGCGCAGCAGGCTGGCCTTGTCGACCAGGACGTCATCGGACTGCTGCGCTCCTACGGCAGGGACGTGGCCGGAGCCCTGCAGATCTGGGATCCCGATGTCCCGGGCGAGCCGAAGCAGCCTACGCTGGAACCCCTCTCCAGCGCCAAGGTCGCCGACATGCTGGCGCACGTCCAGGACAACCCGCTGGGTAACAAGCCCGCTGGCGGGAAGACCTCCCTGGCCGGCGTTCAGGACAAGATCGTGCTCGCCCGGACCGAGAGCGGCTGGAACCGGGTGATCGACGGCTGGCCCTCCACCCACATTCTCAAACCGGAGTCTCGCGATTACCCCACCTCGATCTACGACGAGGAGTTCGGGGCGCGCTTCGCTCGTGCCGCCGGACTCACTTCCTTCCCGACCTGGATCGAGGAGTTCGCGGGAGTCCCCGCCGTTGTCATCCAACGCTACGACCGCTCCCCCGACGCCCCCCAGGGACGCATTCACCAAGAGGACTTCAACCAGGTCCTTGGCGCGACGGGCAACCAGAAGTACCAGAAGTACGGCGGCAAGGTCAGCCTCGCCCGCATCGCCCGGGTGTTCTCCACCGTCGGCGACCGCGACTCGCTGGAGCGCCTGTTCAAGCTCGTCGTAGTCTCCGTCGCCGTAGGCAACCTCCTCGCCGGACACGCCACACGAGCAAGTGGCCACCTCCCTGACTGAGCCAGGTCGAGGTCCGCCTCGCCGTTCGCGATCATGATTGCCGGTTTCTGGGGCCTTTTTTCACCCGGCGTCCAAAGAAAAGTCCCGGTGAGGCAGGGAAACGCGGTTGTTACGGGAGGTACGGTTACCTCTGGTTGCCCTTCATGTGCCTCGCGCGCACCGGCCGTGTACCTGGCGGGAAACGACGCTGGCAAACGCCCTGATGTACCTAATGGACGGCCGACGGCCGGCGCCGCGGGAAGGGGTTACGCTCGGAGGCGTGGACGGTAAGCGCGCGGTGCCGGAGCAGGCGAGCCTGCGGTACCTCAAGGTCGAGGCGAAGCGGCGGCAGGCGGCCGGGGAGTTCGCCACGCTGCACGAGGCGCAGCTCGCGATCGCCCGGGAGCACGGCCAGCGCAGCTGGGCCGCGCTCAGGTCGGCGGTCGCCGCGTCCGCGGCGGGCGACGCGGGACACGCGGCCGCGCAGCTGCGGTGGATCATCGCGCGGTTCGGCGGCGCGGGCGAGCCCGGCTGGGCGGCGCCCGGCGAGCAGGAGCTGCGGGAGCACTTCACCGGCGAGTTCCTCACCGCGGTATCACCAGACCGGCTCGTCGCCGTTATCACCGGGGTGGTCCCCGAACTGAGCGGGGACGTGGTCATCACCCGCGTGGCGCCGTCTACCGCGCAGGCGCAGTTCGCCGGGCGGCTAGTCGTAGCGGCCACCGAGCCGCGTCCGCCCTACCGGCTCGCGGGGCTGATCCACCGGCCCCTGGGCGAGCGGATCAGCGACCCGCGCACCGCCGCCCGCCCGACCGCGGCCGACGGCCCGGTGCCCGGCGAGGTCACCGCGCTGGCCGCCAGGGCCGCCGCGCAGCTCGGCCTGGCGGGTCTCGCGCTGGCCGGCGCGACCGCACCAGGGCCGGTATGGACGGCCGCGACCGGATGGGCCAGCCTCGAGCGCGACGAGCCGCTCCGCCCCGACCATGTCTTCCCGGTCTATCAGGTCACGATGGCGGTCACCGCGGTGACCGTGCTGTGCCTGGCCGCCAGCGGCCAGCTGCGGCTCGACGACCAGGCCAACCGTTACCTCGCCGCGGTCCAGCTCGCTAGCGACGCGGTCACGATCAGGGACCTGCTCGCGCATGCCGCCGGGGTGGTCGACCCGGCGGCGCCCAGCGCGCCGACCGTCCCGGCGCTGGAGTCGGTGACCGGCCCGGTTCTCGCCTGCACGGGGAGACGCGGGACGTTCGCCTTCAGCCAGGCCGGGTACGCGGCCCTCGGCGCGATCATCGCGGCGCGCACCGGGCTCCCCTATCCGGAGGCGGTCGCCCGCCTCGTGCTGCGTCCCCTCGGCATGCGCCAGTCGCGGTTTCCCGCCAGCTGGCCGGCTTACGAGCCGCCGCACGGCGACGCCGGGCCCCCGCCGGTGACCGAGTACGACGTCGCGACCGATGAGAAGTTCACGCCGCTTGACGGCACGGTCTGCGCGTTTCCCGCCGCGGGCGGCCTGTGGGCGACCGCGGCCGATCTCGTCCGGTTCGGGCTCGGCTGGCCGTCCCTGCTGCCCCGGGCCCTGGCCGCGCAGGCGCTTCGGCCGCACGCGCAGCAGCCGGTCGGGGTCGGCGCCGGCCTCGGCTGGGGCGTGAACGAGGCCGCTGCGCTGACCGGCATCGTCGGCAACGGCCCCGGCTCCGCCGCTTCGCTCCTGGTGAGCGCGGACGGGTCCCGCGCGTGCGTGGCCCTGGCAAACCGGCGTTTCCACCTCGAGCCGGTGAACGCCGAAGTGTACGGGTTGCTTGGCGGGAGAACGTAGCTACACTGGGCAGCGGTAGTTCCGGCTGCCGCCTGATCCGCGGGCAGGGCTATAAGCCCACCGGCTTTCTTCACCCGGCCTTTCCGGCCCGGGTTTTTAGGCACAGTTTTTCCAGCCCGGTGCTGCGGATCCCGGGCCCAGGGAAGGACTGCCATGTCCCGGCTTGAGCTGGACGGATTGACCCGTCGGTACGGTCCCGTCACCGCGCTCGACCATCTCTCGTTCTCGGTTTCCTCCGGTCAGGTAACCGGGTTCCTCGGCCCGAACGGCGCGGGCAAGACCACCGCGATGCGCGCCGTGTTCGGGCTCACCGCCCTCGACTCCGGCACCGTCCGGTGGAACGGCCGCCCCGTCACCCTGGCCGAGCGCCGCCGGTTCGGGTACCTGCCCGAAGATCGCGGCCTCTACCCGGGCATGCTCGTCGGCGAGCAGCTCGAGTACCTCGGCCGGCTGCACGGCCTGTCCCCGGCGGCCGCCGCGGCCGCGGCCGCCGGGTGGCTGGACCGGCTCGGCGTCGCCGGCCGGGCCGGGGACAAGGTCGAGTCGCTGTCCCTCGGCAACCAGCAGCGGGTGCAGCTGGCCTCCGCCCTCGTGCACAACCCGGACCTCCTCATCCTCGACGAGCCGCTGTCCGGCCTCGACCCGGCGGGCATCGACACGGTCGGCGAAACCCTCGCCGCCCACGCCCACGCGGGCAAGTGCGTCCTGTTCTCCAGCCACCAGCTGGATCTCGTGGAAGACCTGTGCGAGTCGGTGGTCATCATCGACCAGGGCCAGGTGGTGACCTCCGGAACCGTGGACGACCTAACCACCCGCGGCCGGCCCCGCCTCGTCGTGCGGGTGGCCGGGGACCGGGACGGCGCCTGGGCCCGCAGCCTCGCCGGGGTCACGGTCTCCGAGAACGACGGCGGCGCGCTCCGCCTGGTCCTGGACCCGCCTGCCGACCCGCAGTCCGTGCTGCGGGCCGCGTTCACGGCCGGCCCGGTGGAAGAGTTCGCCGTGCGGCGGCGACGGCTGTCGGAGGTCTTCCGCGAGGCCGTCGCCCATGGCGGCAGCGGCCGCCGGCAGGCGACCCGGTCGGAAACGGGGGCAGCCCGATGAGCAGCATCATCCCCATCGTCGTCGCCATCGCCGCGCTCGCGTTCATCGCGCTCAGGAAAACCGGCCGGCTCGGCCCGCCCGGGTACCGCCGGGAGCGCGACGCCGCCCTCATGATTTCGCCCGCCGCCGCGCCGACCTTGCGGCTGCTGCCGCTGCCGGGTGACGTCGGCCTCGTCGCAGCGCGGGAACTGCGGGTCCGGGTCCGCGGCCGGGCCTTCCGCGTCGGGACGCTGCTCGTCCTGCTCATCGTCTCCGGCGCGATCGTGATCCCCGCGCTGATCGGCTCGAAGGCAACCGCTGCGCGGGTCGGCGTCGCCGGGCCGCTGAGCGCGCCGGTCCGCGCCGCCGTCGTCGCCGACGGCCACGCCTTCGGCGGCACCGTCGACCTCGTGGCCGAGCCGGGTGAGCAGGCCGCGGCGGCTGACCTGCGGGCCGGGCGGATCGACCTAGCCGTCATCGACGGCCGCCGGATCGTCACGAACAAACCAGTCTCCGCGTCGGACACGTCGGCGACCGCGCAGCTCACCCGGGCCGTGGCCAGCACTGTCGGCACCGGCGAAGCGCTGCAGGCGGCCGGGCTCACCCCCGCGCAGGCGGCGGTCATCGCCGGGGCCCGGGCGCTTCCGGTGTCGTCCCTGCAGCCGGGCCGCCCCGGAACCACCCAGCGGAACACGTCGTACGTCGGCCTGCTGGTGCTGTTCTTCATGCTGACCCAGTACAACGCGTGGACGCTGACCGGGGTGATCGAGGAGAAGTCGAGCCGGATCGTCGAAGTGCTGCTCGCGGCGATCCCCCCGGCCCGGCTCCTGGCGGGCAAGGTCCTCGGCATCGGCCTGGCAGCGTTCCTGCAGGCCGGCCTGGCCGTCGCGGTCGCGGTCACCGAGGCGCGGGCCGTGCACTCGGACGCGCTCAACGGGCTCACCCCGCTGACCGTCGCCGCGACGCTCACCTGGCTCGTGCTCGGCTACGCCTTCTATGCGTGGGTGTACGCGGCCGCTGGGTCGACAGTGGACCGGCAGGAACAGGCGCAGTCACTGCTGATCCCGCTCGGCCTGCCGGTCATCCTCGGCTACTTCGTGGCGTCCACCGCGGCCCTGTCGGGGAACCCGTCGGTCCTGGTGCAGGTGCTGGCCTACCTGCCGCCCACCGCGCCGTTCGCCATGCCCGTCCTGGTCAGCCTGGGCGCGGCGTCCTGGTGGCAGTTCGCCCTGTCGGCGGCGATCAGCGTCGCGGGCACGGTCGCCGTCGCCCGCGCCGCCGGCGCGGTCTACCGCGCGTCGATCCTCCGTACCGGCCCCCGCGTCCCGTTCCGCGAACTCCTCACCCGTTAACCGCATAACCCTTCCCCAGAACGGATCCGGCTTTCTCACCCGGCCGCCCGCGACTTTAGGTGGCCGGGTGAGCAGCACATGGGACGCCGGCGAGCCGGGAACCTTGACGCTCCCGTCCGGGCGGCTGATCTGGGGCCGGGGGCTGCGCAACCCCGCGCCCGGCGGGCCCGACCCGGAGTTCGGCCTGTACGTGGCCGGCGGCGGCGGTATCCACGGCGTCCCGTGGGCGTTACGCCCGGCGGCACCGCAGGCCAGCCGGGCTCGGGCACGGCGGGTACACGGCAGACGGCGCGGCCGGGGCGGCATCCGTTGCCGTCCCGGCCGCGCCGTTTCGCGCGGGCCGCGCGTTACGCGGCGCCGGCCGTCGCCCCCGCGCTGGTGCCGGGGTCTCCAGCCGCGTCCGGGGCGGGGGCGGCGGTGGCGAGCTGGTAGGTGCGGGGTTTGTCGGTGACCATCTGCGCGGTGCCCAGGCTGAGCAGCTTGTCCAGGGCGTTGGCGACAGCGCCGGCCGACCGGGTGAGCACCTTGCCGACCTGGTGCGGGGTGAAAGGCAGTGCCGGGGAACTTGCGCAGGTGCTCATCGACCAGGTCGCGCAGCGCCCCGTGGCGGTCACGGGGACGCGCCGACCGGAGGCGGCAGCCTTGATCGCCCGCCGCCCCTGGGCGGCCAGGTCCCGGGCAGTCTTCAAGGCGGCCAGGGCGACGTCCAGGTTCCCGGCCGCGAGGGCCTTCCCGACCTCGTCGGCGGCCTGAGCGATGGCCGCGACGCTCCCGGCGGCCTCGGCGGTCACCGCCGGGTCCGGCCCCGGCTCAGGGCCGGCCTCCGCCTGCTGGTCCCCTGCGGTGCCGTCAGCGGGGACCGGGGCGGGCGGGCCGGCCTCGGCCGTGCCGACCGCCGACTCGGCGGCGGCCTGCCCGTCGTCGGGGGTGCCGCCCGCTCCGGGGGTCTCGGCGGCCGGGGCTGGCGGGACGGCGGGCGTCCAGGTGTCGGCGATGCCGGGCCGGCTGCCCTTGACCCGCATGGCGGTGCCGTTCTTCTCATGCGCGAGCAGGGCCTGCCGGGCGGTGGGCACGCTTGCCCTGGGCGAAGCCGGCACGGGCGGCGGGGATGCGGGTCGCCGGGTCCATCTGATTGGTGCCCATTGCGGCCCGGGAACCGGCGTCCGGCGTGATCACCTCGACGCGGCTGCCCTGCTTGCGCAGCGCCCCGACCTGGCTTGCCAGGTCCGTGCCCCATTCCGGTGGCCTGCGCAGGCCCTCGAACTGGCCTGCTTGCGGTGGTGCCTGGCTCCGCCCGCCCAGCGGCGAGAGCACCACGACGTTCGCATAGCCCGAGGCAAGGTCGGCGTTTTCGGTGGAGCGCACGCCACCGTCGATGTAGCGACGGCCGTTGATGCTGACCGTGGAGACCAGACCGGGCAGCGCGGTGCTCGCGGTGACCGCGTCCGCCAGGTCGACGCCGGAATCGCGGTCGAACGCCG
>DAHWEX010000660.1 GCA_027326205.1 Actinomycetota bacterium | reverse complement strand
GCGGCGCGCGCGGCAGCGTGCCCGCCAACCTCGACGCGGTGGCCGAGGCGGTCGCCGCGATCGGCCGCACCGCGCTGTCGCTTGGCGGCGCGCTGCGCGCCCTGGAAGTCAACCCGCTGTGGGTGAACGGAGACCAGGTCGAGGCCCTCGACGTCCTGGTCATCACGGCATAGGCGTTACGAACACCGGAGAACGGAGCATGACCCATGAACCTGGGTGTCAGCGAAGAGCACGAAGAACTGCGCGCATCGGTCCGCCGGTTCCTCGCCGACCGCGCGCCGGCAGCGCGGGTCCGCGAGCTGATGGAGACCGAGGACGGCCTGGACAAGGCGGTCTGGGACCAGGCCGGCCAGCAGCTTGGCCTGCAGGGCCTGGCCATCCCCGAGACGTACGGCGGCGCCGGGTTCACCTTCGCCGAGCAGGCGATCGTGCTTGAGGAACTCGGCGCGGCCCTGTACACCGGGCCGTACCTGGCCAGCGCGGTGCTCGCCGCGAACGCGCTGCTGCTCAGCGACGACGAGGGCGCGCGGCAGGACCTGCTGCCGTCCATCGCCTCGGGCGAGACCATCGCGACGCTGGCCTTCACCGAAGACGACGGGTCATGGGACCCGGCGGCGATCCGGACGACGGCGGTCAAGGACGGGACGGGCTGGCGGCTGGACGGGCACAAGAGTTTCGTGCTCGACGGCGCCGCCGCCGGACTGGTTCTCGTCGTGGCGAGCACCGAGGCGGGCCTGTCGCTGTTCGCCGTCGAGTCCGGGCCTAACCCGGGCACTGGCGGCGGGCTAACCCGGGCGGCGCTGCCCGCGCTCGACCAGACCCGCAAGCTCGGCCGGCTGGAGTTCACCGGCGTGAGCGCCCGGCTGATCGGGTCACCGGGGGACGCCGCCGCCGTGCTCGGCCGGACGCTCGACATCGGGGCGATCGCCCTGGCCGCCGAGCAACTCGGCGGCGCGTCGCGGGCGCTGGACATGGCGGTGGAGTACGCGAAGATCCGCCACCAGTTCGGCCGGCCGATCGGTTCGTTCCAGACGATCAAGCACCGCTGCGCCGACCTGCTCCTTGAGGTGGAGTCGCTGCGCTCCGCCGTCTCCTACGCCGCCGCGGCGGTCGTGGAGTCGCCCGAGGAGATCCCCGTGCTGGCCTCGCTGCTGAAGGCCTACGCGTCGGAGACCTACTTCCACGTCGCGGCGGAGAACATCCAGATCCACGGCGGGATCGGCTTCACCTGGGAGCACGACGCCCACCTGTACTTCAAGCGGGCCAAGTCCAGCGAGCTGTTCCTTGGCGACGGCGCTTACCACCGCGAGCGGCTGGCCACCAGGATCGGCCTGTAGCCGCGCAACGCCGCGCCCGGGGAGGAATGCCTCCGGTCCCCGGGCGCGGCCCCGGGCGAACGTGGTTTAGCGGCCCGCGGTTCAGCGGCCCGCGGTTCAGCGGCCCGCGGGCTCGCGGATCTGGTTCAGGATCACGTCCGCGCCGCGCCCCCGGAGCACCGCGGCGAGGGCACGGCCGGTGGCCTCCGGGTCAGACCCGGTGACCGTCCCGGCGGCGCGCTCGCGGCCGTCCAGGGAGGTCACCTGGGCGCTGAGGGACAAGGCGCCGTCCTGGCGGACGGCCAGCGCCCCGACCGGGACCGAGCAGCCGCCGTGCAGTTCGGCGAGCAGCGCGCGCTCGGCGCGGACGGCCGCGTCGGCGTCGGCGTCACCGAACGAGTTGAGCATCTCAAGCAGTTCGGTGTCACCGGCCCGGACCTGGACCGCGAGCGCCCCCTGTCCGGGGGACGGGGGGAACAGCGCGGGGTCGAGCAGTTCGGTGATGGCGTCGTCGAGGCCGAGCCGGCGCAAGCCGGAGGCGGCCAGGATGACCGCGTCCAGGCCGGACTTGACCTTGGCCAGCCGGGGCGGCACGTTGCCGCGGATCGGGATGACCTCGACGTCCGGGCGCAGCGCCTTTAGCTGGGCGATCCGCCGGGCGGACCCGGTGCCCACCCGCGCGCCGGGGCGCAGTCCCGCCAGGGTCGACCCGCACAGCGCGTCCAGCGGCTCGGCTCGCAGCGGGGTGACCGCCAGCGCCAGGTCCCCCCGGATCGCGGTCGGTAGGTCCTTCAGCGAGTGCACCGCGATGTCGACCCGGCCCGCGAGCAGTTCCTGCTCAAGCTGGGTGGTGAAGACCCCGCCCTCGCCGCCGCCGAGGTCGCGCAGCGACGTCTTGCGGTCCTTGTCGCCCTCGGTCATCACGGACCTGGCCTTGAACTGGACCACCGGGCACCCGCTGAGGTGGGTGATCAGCTCCTGAACCATGGCCTGCGCCAGACGGCTGCCCCGGGCTCCGACAGTAACGGTCTCCACCCTCCGAGGTTACCCAGCCCTCTCCCCGCCCGGTACGCGAAGCCCGAAGTTAGCGCGGTGCGCTTGTTGCTGTTATCCGGCTAACGCGGGCCTTGCCCGATGACGGCGAGAACGGATTGCCTGGTTGGCCGCAGGCCGAAGTCGGTCACCGCCCAGGTCGCACCCGCTCGTTCCCAGGGGACGGCATCCTCATCCGGCGGCAGGTCCACGATCACGTCGAACCGGTCGGCCGCCGGCCGGCTCCGGCGGATCCCGGCGCTCAGCTCGGCGAGGGCATCGGGGCCCGGCAGCCCGGTCGGGAAGTAGCCGTCCCAGCGCAGCGCCCGCTCCAGCGGGCGGCGGTAGGGCCATTCGCCGGCGACCCAGACGTGGATGCGGGGGCGCTGGACCGGGGGCGGCTCGAAGTCGCCCGACCAGTACCTGGCCAGGTCCGCGAGGCCGTCGTCCAGCAGCCGTGCGCGCTCGCGCGCACCGGTGACCTCGCCGAACGGCTCAAGCTCGCCGTTGCGTGCGCTGCCGAGTCCAACCCCGAGGGTGAGCCGGCCGGAGCTGAGGACATCGAGCGTGACCGTTTCCCTGGCCAGCTTCTGCACCCGGCGCCGCGGCAGCGGCGTGACCATCGGCCCGATCCGCACCGCGCTGGTGGCGCACGCGACGGCGGCCAGCGCGACCCACGGATCAGCGATGGCCTTTTCCGGCGACCGGTGAAGAATGTGATCCCAGACGAAAAACCCGTCCCAGCCGCGCTCCTCCGCCGCGGCGGCCAACTCGGCGAGCACGCGCGGGTCGGCAAGCTCGCCGAACGGCGCGACATCTACGGCACGCTTCACCCTGCTGAGCCTACTGGGGTGATTCACGGGTCCGCCGGACAGGGGCGTCCGCCGGCCGATGATCACGCTTTTTGCTGTTATCCCTGCGGTGTGCGTACGACGACCGGGACGGGCCGGTTAGCGGATCAATTCCCCTAAGGCGGCAAGGACGGCGAGCGCCGCTTGGTAAGCGTCGCCAGCGACAAGTCGGAAATGCCAGGCATGCCGGACGTCGCAGACGCCGGCCGAAGGCTTGATCACGGAATTATGCCGCACCACGGAGTTTTGGTGCGCGTATAGCGCTCGGAAGTTCCGTCGTGCAGCAAACTTCCGTG